>JASLGB010000363.1 GCA_030150315.1 Dokdonella sp.
ACGTCGATGGTGGTCATCGCCTCGGTCTGATCGACGATCAGGTAGCCGCCGGATTTCAGCGGCACTTCCTTGCGCAGCGCCTTCTGGATCTCGTCCTCGACCCCGTTCAGATCGAAGATCGGCCGCTCGCCCGGGTAATGCTCCACCCGGTCGGCCAACTCCGGCATGAACTGCTGCGCGAAGCGCGAGGCACGCTCGAAGGTTTCGCGCGAATCGACGCGCACCTTCTCGGTCGATGGCCGCATCAGGTCGCGCAGGGCGCGCAGCGGCAGGCTGAGGTCTTCGTAGATGCAGCGGCCAACCTTGGCTGTCTCGATCTCGTGCTGCACGGCCGTCCACAGCCGGCCCAGATAATGCACGTCCTGCGCCAGCGCCTCGCGCGACTCGCCTTCGGCATTGGTGCGCACGATGTAGCCGAAGCGCGGCTCGCGCACCGCGTCGGTGGTGTCGGCCGCCGCGTCGATGGCCGGAACCGTCAGCTCGGCCAGGGTTTCCTTCAGCCGCGCACGCTCCACTTCGTCCTCGATGCGCACGGAAACGCCGAGCACGCGGCTGTAGGGCAGCAGGACCAGATAGCGCGAGGGAATCGACAGGTGCGTGGTCAGGCGCGCGCCCTTGCTGCCGATCGGATCCTTCACCACCTGCACGACGATTTCCTGTCCGTCGCGGACCAGTTCCCCGATCGGCGGCGTCGGCACGCTCTCGTTGCTGTCGGCAATCAGCGGCGACTGCAGGCGCACGATGTCCGAGGCGTGCAGGAAGGCCGCGCGCTCAAGGCCGATTTCCACGAAGGCGGCCTGCATGCCAGGCATGACCCGGCTGACCCTGCCCTTGTAGATGTTGCCGACGTAACCGCGGCGGCTGGCACGCTCGACCTGCACCTCTTGAAGCATGCCGTTTTCGACCAACGCCACGCGCGTCTCACGTGGAGTCACGTTGATCAGAATTTCTTCGGACATGGAGGAACTTGGCGTCGAAAGCGAAGGTGACTTATAGCTTTCCGGGCGCGTGGTTGTCGAATCGGACCACGACATCCGCCAGAAATGTTTACCCGGTCACACGCGCGGCTTCACTGATGAGCGGTCGCGAAGTTGCCGCCCCGGCGGCGCATCGAGAGGAAACCGCGCCGGTGCGCGGGCGCGCGATGGCGACACGGCAGGCATCTTGCGGCGCGCAACGCAGGACGTTCCGATTCGGGAGATTCCGATTCGGATGCTGGCGCGCCGCTCAGGCGATGGCCATGCGCCGCAACAGCTCGGCGGTCTCGTGCAAAGGCAGCCCCATCACACCGCTGTAACTGCCTTCGAGGCGACGCACGAAGGCGCCCGCACGCCCCTGGATCGCATACGCGCCGGCACGTCCCATCGGCTCGCCGCTGGCGACGTAGGCGGCGATCGCCGCTTCGTCCAAAGGCATGAACTCGACCATCGACACGCTTGTGGCGTGCTCTTCCCGCCCCGCGCTGACCAGCCAGACGGTGGACACGACGCGATGGCGGCGCCCGGACAGGCGGCGCAGCATCGACGCCGCGTCAGCCGCATCGAGCGGCTTGCCGAAGACCTCGTCATCGAGCACGACCTCGGTATCGGCGCCGAGCACCACCGCTCCGGGCACTGCCGCCACCTGCAACAGCCCCACGCCGGCCTTTTCGCGCGCGACGCGGTTGACGTAGTCCTCCGGCGACTCGCCCGGCTCGCGCGATTCCGGCACGTCGACATCGAGGCGCTCGAAGGCGACGCCGATCTGTTGCAGCAATTGGCGACGGCGCGGGGACTGCGAGGCGAGATACAGGCGAAACGTCATGGCGCACTTCCAGCATCGGGGCCGACAGCCTGCCGCGGCGGCCGCGGCGGATCAATCGTCACGCACACACGGGCGCCGCCATGCGCGCAAAACCGGCGCGTTGCAAGCGCGGGAAAGCGCTGAATCGTCGATGGACTGCAACACAGGTCACGAACCGTTGCCGCACTGTCACAAACCTGCATCCAATTGAAACAAATTGATTTTTCGCGACACAGGCCCGGAAAGTCATCACGCATACTTCACATCAGTCGCCGGCATCCCGCCGCCGAACGCGCAAAGGACAGCCACCATGATCACCACCACGCTCGGTCTCATCGCCGCCCTCTCCATGAGCAGCAGCCGCTTCGGCCCGTACAGCAACGTCGTGGTCGAAACCCACGGCGCAGGCCAGTCGACGATCTCGGTCTACGGCGACGCACACGTCGTGCGCCTGCACGCCACCAATGCCCAGCTGAGCCAGTGCACGGACCTGATTGCCAAGGGCAAGGGCGCCTGCGAGTTTCCCGGCAGCGGCTCGATGGACGTGCGTCCGGTCAGCGCCGACAACTACGAATTCCGCTTCACCGACACGATGAAGGCCAACGTGGTCGAATTCGTGGTCGACGCCGGCGGACTGGATCGCGCACTCAAGGCCATGCACAGCCTCGACTGAGCGCTCCGCAAACGTTTCCCCGCGTTCAATTTCGTCTGGCCGTCGCGCTCAACCGGCGCGATGGTACGGATGGCCCGCATTGATCGACATCGCACGATAAAGCTGCTCGGCCACCACGATCCGCACCAGCATGTGCGGCAACGTCAGCGGCCCCAGCGACCAGCACTGGTCGGCACGCGCCAGCACTTCCGCGGCGTGTCCGTCGGGACCACCGATCAGGATCGCCAGATCACGCCCTTGCATGCGCCAGCGCGCCAGCTCCGTGGCCAGCTGTTCGCTGGACCAGGTCTTGCCGCGCCCGTCCAGCGCAACCACATGGGCATCGCGAGGCAGCGCCGCGAGTACCGCCGCCCCTTCATCGGCAATGGCACGAGCCGGGTCGCGCCCTTTGCCGCGCGCGCCGAGCGGGATGTCGACCAGCTCCAGCGGCAAATCGCGCGACAGGCGCTTGCGGTATTCGGCAAACCCTTCCGACACCCACGCCGGCATGCGCTCGCCGACCGAAATCAAACGGGCCTTCACGTGCAGCGGGTGCGGATCGCCGGAATGCTCCGGCGATCGTCCTTCTCCGTCGGGTGACGCGATTGCGTCATTCCTGCGGCTTCGGCTCTGCGTCCGGCCCGATGCTCCACAAGCGCTCCAGGCCGTAGAACTCGCGCGTGCGCGGCAGCATCACGTGCACGATCACGTCGCCCAGATCCACCAGCACCCACTCCGCCTCGCGCTCGCCTTCCACACCGATCGGCGGCTGGCCGGCCTGCTTGGCCTTGCGCACGACTTCGTCGGCGATGGATTTGACGTGACGGGTCGAGGTGCCGCTGGCAACCACCAGCAGGTCGG
>JASLGB010000338.1 GCA_030150315.1 Dokdonella sp.
GCCGTGCGCGACGCGCTGGACAAGGACAGCGGCCAGTACGGCTCCAATCGCGGCACCGACGCGCTGCTGGATGCGTTCCTGAAGCATCTGGAGCAGGGCGGCCTGACCGGCTACACGCGCAAGAACGTGGCCACCGGCATCGGCGCCAAGCACGTGCTGTACAACCTGGCCGAAGCGCTGCTCGATCCGGGCGACACGATCGCTTTCGCGGTGCCGTACTGGACCACCTACGTCGACATCGCCGAGATCGTCGACGCGAAGATGCGCCTGATGCCGTGCCCGGCCAGCCAGGACTACAAGCTGACGCCGGCCCAGCTCGATGAAGCGCTGCCGGGCGTCAAGGTGTTCCTGTTCAACAACCCGAACAACCCGACCGGCATGGTCTACACGAAGGACGAGATCGCCGCGCTGGCGGACGTGCTCGTGAAGCATCCGGACGTGTGGATCATCTGCGATGACATCTACAACCGCATGGTGTTCGACGGCGTCGGCTACCACAATTTCGTCAATGCGCGCCCGGAACTGCGCGACCGCGTGATCCACGTCGATTCGCTGTCCAAGACCTATGGCATGCCGGGTTGGCGCGTCGGTTTCATGGCTGGCCCCGAGGCCGTGGCGCAGGCGTTCACGACGATGAACTCCAACCACATCACCAACGTGCCGGAGATCGTCACTGCCGCTGCGGTCGCCGCGCTGTCCGGCCCGCAGGATGTGCCGACGGAAAAGTGCGCCGAGTTCCAGGCCAAGCGCGACCAGGTGCTGGAGACGATGCGCTCGATCCCCGGCGTGGTCTGCCCGAGACCGGAAGGCGCGTTCTATGTGTTCCCCGACATCTCCTGCGCGTTCGGCAAGAGCCACAACGGCAGCCGAATCGACAACGACGTCGACTTCTGCAACCTGCTGCTTGAAGCCAAGGGCGTGGCCTGCGTGCCGGGTTCCGCGTTCGGCGATCCGAATGCGCTGCGCATTTCCTATACCTGCCCGACGGCACAGCTGCCGGAAGGCCTCAAGCGCTTCCGCGAATTCTTCGCCGAACTCGCCTGAGCACCGACATGGCCTGCCACCGCCCCGCGTTGCCCCACGATTGCCGCAAGGCAGCCGTGCGTCGCGCCGGGCAGGATGGCGGGCTGCGTCCGATTGTCGCCGCGACGCATCGCTCGCGGCAGGCGCGCGCCGCCCTCCGTGCGGCGCGCCGAGTCCGACCCCGCTCCGTTTTCGTGTCCCGCGCAAGTGGCGTTGGGTGCGGTGCGAGCCGTGGCATGAGCCGCTAGCATGCGCAGGTTCGCGCTCGTGCTTCTGATCGGCGCCGCACTCGCGGTGCTGTTGGCACGCGCGCTGCGACCGCCGGCCGACGATGCGACCGTGCGCGCGGTGGTCGGCCAGGAGCCGGTCGTCCTGCTGTCGGCGGCGTGGTGCGGGTACTGCAAGAAGCTGCGCGCCGACCTCGACGGTTGGGGCGTGTCCTATCGCGAATACGACGTGGAGAACACGCCCGAAGGCGAAAAGGCGTTCGGTCTGCTGCGCGGCTCCGGTGTTCCGGTGCTGCTGGTCGCAGACCGCCGCCTCTTTGGCTACGACCAGGCGCGTATCCGCCAATTCCTTTCCGAAGCCGGCGCGCTGCCGGCTCCGGTGCCCTGAATCTCCCCAGCACCACTGCGAGGTCCCCACGATGAAAGCTCCCGTCCGTGTTGCCGTCACCGGCGCCGCCGGCCAGATCGGTTACGCCCTGCTGTTCCGCATCGCTGCCGGCGACATGCTTGGCCCGGATCAGCCGGTCATCCTGCACCTGCTCGAGATCACACCGGCGCTGCCATCGCTGCAGGGCGTGGTGATGGAACTGAACGACTGCGCGTTCCCGACGCTGGCCGGTGTCGTCGCCACCGACGACGCCAATGTCGCGTTCAAAGATGTCGACTACGCCCTGCTGGTCGGCGCGCGTCCGCGCGGGCCAGGCATGGAACGCAAGGACCTGCTGGAAGCCAACGGCGCCATCTTCGGCCCGCAGGGCAAGGCGCTGAACGACCATGCCAAGCGCGACGTGAAGGTGCTCGTGGTCGGCAATCCGGCCAACACGAATGCGCTGATCGCGCAGCAGAACGCGCCGGATCTCGACCCGAACTGCTTCACCGCGATGGTGCGCCTGGACCACAACCGCGCACTGAGCCAGCTGGCCGAAAAGACCGGCGCGCACACGACCGACATCAGGAAGATGACGATCTGGGGCAACCACAGCTCCACGCAGTACCCGGACATCCACCACGCCACGGTCAAGGGCAAGCCCGCGATCGAGCTGGTCGATGGCAGCTGGTACAAGGACACGTTCATCCCGACGGTGCAGCAGCGCGGCGCGGCTATCATCAAGGCGCGCGGCGCCTCGTCGGCCGCCTCCGCCGCGTCGGCGGCGATCGACCACATGCGCAACTGGGCGCTCGGCACCGCCGAGGGCGACTGGGTGTCGATGGGCATCCCGTCGGACGGTTCCTACGGCATCGCGCCGGGCGTGATCTACGGCTATCCGGTCACCGTGAAGGACGGCAAGTACACGATCGTGCAGGGCCTCGAGATCAATGCGTTCTCGCGCGAGCGCATGGACGCGACCGACAAGGAACTGCGCGAGGAGCGCACCGGCGTCGAGCACCTGTTCGCGGCGAAGTAAGCACCTGATTGACGGTTTGGTTTTACCCGCGCCGCTCCGGCTCCGTCGGGCGGCGCTTTTTCGTTGAGGGGATCCATGAAGAAGATTCTGGTTGCAATCGCGCTGGCCTCGTTGACCAGCACCGCCGCGCTCGCCGGCGAAGGCATGTGGACACCGGACAACCTGCCGGCCTCGCAGGTGAAGCAGCAATACGACTTCACGCCTGACGCGAAGTGGGCCTCGCATGTGCAGAAGGCGGCCCTGCGTCTGGCCGGCGGCTGTTCCGGCTCGTTCGTTTCGCCGGGCGGCCTGGTGATGACCAATCACCACTGCATCAACGCCTGCGTGCAGCAGCTGTCCAGCGCGGACAAGGACTACATCAAGTCCGGCTTCCTCGCCCGGGAACAGAAAGACGAGCTGAAGTGCCCGGAGGTCGAGCTGAACCGCCTCGACCAG
>JASLGB010000341.1 GCA_030150315.1 Dokdonella sp.
CGGAGGTGCGCGCTCCGCTGGCCTGGGCCGACGCCGCAGATGTGCTTATGGTGGTGGCGGATCTGCAGCGGCCGCTGCTTTCGCCGCTGTCGCCTGGCATGGACTACAAGGCCCGCCGACGCCAACTGGTGAGCGCCTTGCGTGCCCGCGCCGAAACGGAGCAGCGCGACCTGCGCAACTGGCTCGGCGCGCGCGGCATTGCGCATCGCGACTACTGGCTGGTCAATGCGATCCAGGCGCGCGTCACGGCGACCGATCTTGCGGAACTTGCAACACGCGGCGAAATCGCGCGCATTGCGGTCAACCCGCGCATCGCCCTGCAGCGTCCGGTGGAAACACAGCTCGCCACCTCGCCGCAGGTACCGGCCGCCATCGAATGGGGCGTCGCGAAAATCCGCGCGCCGGAAGTCTGGGCGCAGGGCGTGACCGGGCAGGGCGTGGTCATCGGCGGGCAAGACACCGGCTACCAGTGGGATCATCCCGCGCTCAAGTCGCAGTACCGCGGCTGGAACGGCAGCAGCGCCAGCCACGACTACAACTGGCACGACGCGATCCACGACCCGGCGGTACCTTCCTGTCCGGCCGATTCGCCGGTGCCGTGCGACGATCACGGTCACGGCACCCATACCGCCGGCACCTTTGCCGGCGACGACGGCGGCAGCAACCGGATCGGCGTTGCACCCGGAGCGAGGTGGATCGGATGCCGCAACATGAATTCGGGCGAGGGTACGCCGGCGCGCTACATCGAATGCATGCAGTGGTTTCTCGCGCCGACCGACCTGGCTGGCAACAACGCCAACCCGGATCTGGCGCCGGACGTCATCAGCAACTCCTGGGGCTGTCCGGATTACGAAGGCTGCACGGTCGGCGACGAGCTGCTCGAGGCGGTCGAGACCTTGGTCGATGCGGGCATCTTCTTCGCTGCCGCCGCCGGCAACGACGGGGCGGGCTGTTCGACGATTTTCGATGCGCCGGCCACCTACGACGCCAGCTTCATCGTCGGCTCGACCACCTCTGCCGATCGCGTGTCGGGATTTTCCAGCCGCGGCCCGGTATCGGGTTCTGATCTGGTGCGACCCGACGTGGTCGCGCCCGGATCGGATGTGCGCTCCAGCATCCCCGGCAACGGCTACGCCAGCATGAGCGGCACCAGCATGGCGACGCCGCATGTCGCCGGGGCTGCGGCCTTGCTGATGTCGGCCGATCCCGCCTGGAAGGGGAATCCCGCCGTGGTCGCCGCCTTGCTGCGCGAGACCGCCGTGCGCAGCGGCATCGTCGACACGTGGAATACCGGTTGCGGTGGACTCACGATGAGCGACTGGCCGAACTACCAGGCCGGCTGGGGCCGCATCGACGTGCAGGCAGCGGTCGGGCAGGTACTCGATCGCATTTTCGAGGACGGTTTTGATGACTGATACCGCTACCGCGTTCCAAGGGCGCGGCGACGATACGCTGGTGGTGGCGATTTCCTCGCGCGCCCTGTTCGATCTCAACGAAAGCCACGACCTGTTCGAGCGTGAAGGCGTGGAGGCGTTCGCACAGCACCAGATCCGCAACGAAGACGAACTGCTCAAGCCCGGTATCGCGTTTCCGCTGGTGCAGAAGCTGCTGCGGCTGAACCAGTCCAGCCCCGACGCGCCGCATGTGGAAGTCATCCTGCTGTCGCGCAACTCGGCTGACACCGGGCTGCGCATCTTCAATTCGATCGAGCACTACCAGCTTGGCATCGTGCGCGCCGCGTTCACGCGCGGCGAGCCGACCTTGCCCTATGTGCGGGCTTTCGGTGCCGACCTGTTCCTGTCTGCGAATCCGGAAAACGTCGCCAACGCGCTTGCCGGAGGCATCGCTGCCGCGACCATCCTGCCGTCGAAGACGCCGCAGCGGCAGACCGACCAGTTGCGCATCGCCTTTGATGGCGACGCGGTGCTGTTCGGCGACGAGTCGGAACGCATCTCGGAGGAGTCGGGCATCGACGCCTTCCATGAACACGAGAAAGAACGCGGCCGCGAGCCGCTGTCCGGCGGCCCGTTCCGCGGATTCCTCGATGCGCTGCATCGGCTGCAGGCCGCCTTCCCGAGCGAGGACTCTCCGATCCGCACCGCGCTCGTCACCGCACGCTCGGCGCCGGCGCACAAGCGCGTGATCCTGACCCTGCGCCACTGGGGCGTGCGCATCGACGAAGCCCTGTTCCTCGGCGGTCGGCCGAAGGGGCCGTTTCTGGAAGCCTTCGGCGCCGACATCTTCTTCGACGACTCGCCGGTCAACATCGAGTCCGCGCGCCAGCACGTGGCCACCGGTCATGTGCCGCGGCGTTCGCGCGCGTCGACATGAGCGCGCTGCAGATCCGTGAGTGCGACGACGGCGCCACGCGCGCCGAGTCGCTGTTCCGCCGCCGCTTTGGCGATCCGCCGCCGGACATTCCGCATCATGTGCTGGCGCTGCACCGGGGCAGCGACGGTGTCGAGGCCGTGGTGTGCTACGTGCACTTCACTGCCGTCGACGAAATCCTGCTTGGCGGTGGTGCCTGCGTGGACAACCGCGCCATGCGACGCATGGAAGCGCCCCTGCGCGAGGCGATCCACGAAGGCGGCGGCCTGTATCGCATGACGCTGGACTGGGCCGTGCGCCACTTTGCATCCAGCCATGCGGCGATCTTCGGCTACTGCGGCGATGCCTTGGCCGAGCGCGTCGATCTGGCTGCGGGTTTCGAGCGCACCGGTCACGCGCATCTGCTCGTGCACTGGACGCGCGAGGTGGATGCCGCCGAACGCGCACGCCTGATCGCGCAGGCGCACGCGATCGGCCCATTCTGATCGCCTGTCTTGATCGGCCTGCTTTGATCGGCCCGCTTCGATCGGTCCGTCCTGATCGCGCCGCTGCGTCGCGTGCCGACATCGTGCGGCCGGGTGTCGTCTGCCGTGCGGCGCTTGCCGGCGGCGTCAGCGCAGAGATTCGAGCAGGCGCTCCAGCTCCTGTGGTGAAGTCCACGCGGCGCCACAGACCAGCCGCGGCAGGTTCCAGCGGGGACTGGAGGATTCCACCGGCGCGGGATGCGTTCCGAACGCGGCGCGCAGGCGATGCCGTGCGTGCTCGTTCGGAAGATAGTCTTCGACCAGATAGGAGTTGCTTTCGCCGTAGGGAAACGCGAACAGGCGCGTCCGGTGC
Organism: Dokdonella sp.; assembly: GCA_030150315.1. Taxonomy (GTDB): domain Bacteria; phylum Pseudomonadota; class Gammaproteobacteria; order Xanthomonadales; family Rhodanobacteraceae; genus Dokdonella_A. Next base: position 3,166 of record JASLGB010000341.1, read on the forward strand.
GGCGCGAGAAAGCGATCGAGCCAGTCCGACGCCTGGCGGATTTCCGCGTCGGCGTCGGCCAGCGTATCGATGCTGCGGAACGTGCCCTTGATTTGATCGCGCTGCACGGTGCGCGGCAGGGTGTGGTGGTTGTGATCCCAGCTGTGGCTTTCAATCGCGATCAGGCCTTCGCGCTGCGCCTCGCGCCACCAGCCATCGTCCCACCAGCCTTGTCCGGCAAGACAGGTGCGATCCAGCGTCGCGCGCGCCTCCGGCGAGGCGATGACAAAACTGGTCGCGTGCGCGGCCGCGCCGGTGTCGGCGATGAAGTCGCGCAAGACGCCGGCCAGTCCACGCTGCGGCCCGAACGCCGGATGCTCCATGTCGTGCCAGTCAAACCACGAGCCGTCGTCGAAGCTCAGCGCCACGGCGTCGCTCACCGCGCTGGGTGGCGCTTGGCCGAGCAGCACGTCCACGACCAGGGACAATGGCACGATGCGCAGCCCGCGCCGCCAAATCCGGCGCAGGTCTTCGGCCAGCGCGACATGGTCGTTGCTGGCGTAGTCGTTGCCCGAGATGTTGTTGGAGTGATAGGTCAGAACAGGAACGCGCATCGGCCTAGTATCGCCGCAGCGCCACGCCTTGCGCAGCGGCGTTCGCGGAATCCCGGCGAAGGCATCGGGAAATCCTGTACGTCGCGTCGGTTTCGGTGCCGCCCTCACTGCGCGCATCGCGGCTCGCCTGAAAGGCTGCGTGCTTCCCGGCGAGGCCAGACCTTGTGCGCAAGGACTTCCAGGCAGCTGACGCGCACCAGGCGTGATCCCGGGGGCATCGATGGCACCGCCGTTGGCGCGGTGGCGGTTCGGCGGATCCGTCGCGAACCGCGACGACGGAAGTCCGGGCGGCGCATCAATGGCGCCGCCGCCCGTGCGAACCTGGCGTCAGGTCGGGCCGGCGGGTTCTGCCGCCGACGGGCGGCCAGGCTGCGACGTATCGACTCGGGCGAGACGGCGCCCGCACGGCAGGCGACGCATGGCCCCGCCGCGGCGGCGGCGCTAAACTAGCGCACTTTGCCCGCCCTTCCGGACCTGCCATGCCGATCGCTCCGCTGAACCCGACCGACCTCTACGACATCCGTTCCATGCTCAGCGACGAAGAGCGCATGGTGCAAGACACCGTTGCCCGCTTCACCGACGAGCGCGTGCTGCCGATCATCGGCGACTGCTTCGATCAGGCGCGCTTTCCGACCGAGCTGATTCCGGAGATGGCCGATCTGGGCTTGCTGGGTGCAACGCTGCCGGCCGAATACGGCTGCGCCGGCATGAACGGCGTCAGCTACGGCCTGATCTGCCAGGAGCTGGAGCGTGGCGATTCGGGCCTGCGCAGCTTTGCCTCGGTGCAGAGCTCGCTGTGCATGTATCCGATCTATGCCTACGGCACCGAGGAACAGAAGCAGCACTGGCTGCCGCAGATGGCGGCGGGCAAGGTGATCGGCTGCTTCGGCCTGACCGAACCGCAGGGCGGCTCGGACCCGGCCAACATGAAGACGCACGCGAAGAAGGACGGCGGCGACTGGGTCATCAACGGCGCCAAGATGTGGATTACCAACGGCAACCTCGCACACATCGCGATCGTGTGGGCGCAGACCGAAGACGGCATCCAGGGCTTCATCGTCGAGAAGGGAACGCCCGGTTTCACCGCGCAGGAAATCCACAAGAAGATGAGCCTGCGCGCTTCGGTGACCAGCGCGCTGTTCTTCGACAACGTGCGCGTGCCGGAGGCCAACCGCCTGCCGAACGTGAATGGCCTGAAGGGTCCGCTGGGCTGCCTCACGCAGGCACGCTATGGCATCACCTGGGGTCCGATCGGCGCAGCGCAGGCCTGCTTGCAGGAAGTGCTCAACTACACGCAGGAACGCATCCTGTTCGGCCGTCCGCTGGCCTCCAACCAGGCCATCCAGATCAAGATGGCCGAGATGGCCCGCCGCATTACCATGGCGCAGCTGCTCTCACTGCAGC
>JASLGB010000026.1 GCA_030150315.1 Dokdonella sp.
GACCTTGAGGATGGTTTCCAGCCGGTGCTGTCGATCGCCCGGATTGATGCGCTCCGGGCTGTAGCCGGCGTGGAAATCGACGTTGTACGCCAGTCCCGATTCGCGCTCGATGATCGGGATGCACACCTCCTCGGTCGCGCCCGGATACACGGTCGACTCGAATACGACCACGCCGCCCCGTTGCAACGCGCGGCCGACGGTGCGGCTGGCCGCTTCCAGTGGGCGCAGGTCGGGCCGCTTGGCGTCGTCGATCGGCGTAGGCACGGTCACGATGAAGGTGTTGCAGCCGGCAAGCTCGGCCGCGTCGGCGCTGAAGCGCAGCTGCGCGGCCTCGGCCAGTTCCTGCGCGGAAACTTCCAGCGTGTGGTCGCGCCCTTTGCGCAGCTCCGCGATGCGTTCGGCATTGATGTCGAAGCCGAGCGTCGGCAGGCGACGGCCAAAGCCCACCGCAAGCGGCAGGCCGACGTAGCCGAGGCCGATCACGGCGAGGCGGATGTCAGCAGGAAGGGCAGCAGGCATGGGCGTGGATTCTAGCCGTGGCGACGCGGGCCGCGTCGGCGGCAGCATACGCGCCTCGTGTGCGCGGCGTGTGCGCCAAATCGTGCCGCGGGCGGATGATCCGCGCGACGGCCGTGCACACGGCCGCCGCGCAGACGTCACGAGGGCTTACTTGCGAGCGCGCTGCGCCGGCACGAAGTTTTCGCGCACGGCCTTGGCCAGCTGATCGGGTGGCAGCAGCCCCTGATCGAGCAGGAAGTTGTTGTAGGCCAAGCGGTCAAAGCGCTCGCCAAGCGCCAGCTCGGTCTCCATGCGCAATTGCAGGATGCGCGTGTAGCCGTAGAAATACGCGCCGGCCTGTCCGGGCATGTTGAAGGTGTAGCGATCCAGCTCCTGGCGCGCCATCGGCTCGGACAGCACCACGTCCTCGGTCAGCAGCTTGCCGGCACGTTCGCGGTCGATCTGGCCGAGATTGAGCATCGGGTCGAGCATCGCGCGGGCGGCGCGCAGCAGGCGCAGTTGCAGTGCGACGAGCTGGCCGTCGAGCGGCTCGTAGGGAACCATTTCGGCCTCGGCGTAAAGCGCCCAGCCCTCGACGTTGACGCTGTTGAACGCGAACAGCGTGCGCGCCAGCGAGATGCCGCGCTCGACCATCGCGGTGAACTGAAGCTCGTGGCCCGGACGACCTTCGTGTGCGGTCAGCGTCCAAGCGCCGGCCTCGTAGGTGAAGTCGTCGTAGGCGGCGGCCTTGCCGTCCTTGCCGCTGGAGGCGGGATTGCCCAGCGGCAGCACGAACTGGCCCTGCTGGCCGGTGTTGCCGATCATCGGTGCCGGCTTGAAGTGTGGTGCCGGCTGTGCCGCCGACTCCGCTTCCGACGCCAGACGCATGATCATCGGCCGCTTCGGCAGGTCGACCACCTTGTTGGCGGCGATCTGCTTTTCCAGCTCCGGCATGACCGTGCCACGGAAATAGCCTTCGATCGAATTCTTGTCGAGCTGCTTCTTCTTCAGCGCGCGGATCACGTCGCGATAGTCGGTGGCCTGAATGCCCTTGGCCTTGGCGACCAGCGGTGCCAGCTGCTGCATCGCGTTGCGCGTCTCCATGAACTCCAGTTGCGCGCGCTGGATCAGCACTTCCGGCGGGATGTCGATGCCGACCTGCTTCAGCTGGAACGCATACAGTTCCGGCGGCAGGCGCGTGTCGGTGCGTGCGCTTGGCAGCACGTCGTTCTTCATCCAGTCGGCGTATTCGCCCAGCTGCGTGTCCATCGCCGCCAGCGCCTCGTCGGCGCCTTCGATCTTGTACTTGGCAAACAGCTGGCGCACGCCCGACTTGTAGGTGTCCACGTTGCGCAAGGCCTGTTCGACCTCGAGCCTGGTCGGCTTCAACAGCGCGGGATTCTTCAGCTTTTCCTCGTAGCGGTCGCGCGCGAGGCGGGCGATCGAGGTGCTGCCCGGTGCAAGGCCGACATAGTGCTTCAGGCGATCGAGCGCCTTGGCGCGGCGTGCCGGATCGACCTGGTCCTGCAGCAACGCCTGCTCGCCCTGAAACACCACTTGGCCGACGTCGGCGAACGGCAGCAGGAAGCGCTCGTTCAGCGCGCTGCCCTCGATCTGCTGGTCGACCGCGCCGAGCATGATCTCGATGTCCTGGCGGACGTTCGGATCTTCCTGCGTCGTGAGGTCGGCCTGCAGCGTGCCCTTGGCCTTGGCCATCGCGGCGCGGTAGCGCTCCGCGCTGTTCGGCCCGAAGTCGGACAAGCGGACGTCGTAGCCGGACAGACCGAGGAACGAGGCGTCATCGGGAGCAAAATCCGCCTGCGTTTTCAAAAGCGGCTGGGCAATCTCGTTGCTGCGCTCGACCCAGGCCGGTGCCTGGCGCAGCGCGGTCGCCGACTGGGCCGGCGGGACATCTTCCTTGGCGAATGCGATTCCGGTTGACGCACAGGCCAGCGCGACAGCACTGGCAAGAAGCAGGCGACGCATGGGGTTTCTCCCGTTGATGGACGCGCCGAACCTACGGGATCGACCTTGGCCGAGACAAGGGCACTTCGTCATGCATGCGCCGACGTCTTCCGCTCGCGCGCCCACAGCAATCCGGCCGCGATCAGGAAGCCGAGGAAGAACGGCCAGCGCGACAGCGGCTGCGCCCGGCTGGCGCTGGCCTGTGCCGTCGCCGATGGCGCGACCAGCGCCTGCGTTTCGCGCAGGTCGCGTGCCTGCGCAAGGCTGGTGGCCTCGTCGTGCGCGCGCACCGCGAACGGCCAGCTCGTTGCGTCGCTGGACAGGCGATGCCATCCGGCAACGGTCGGCCAGTACGCGGCGCAGCCATGGCCGTCGACGACCAGCGCGGTGCGGTTTCCGTGCGCATCTTCGATGGCCGCGTCCCTGGCCAGCGAGCAGGCGATGGCGCGCTGGTCGACGCGCGCATCGTCCGGCCAGCGTGGCGCGGTCTGGCCGCGAGCGCGCGCGATGCGGGCGAAGGCATTGCTCCACAGGCTGCCGAACGCGGCGCTGTTTCCGGCCAGTTGCAGGCGATGGCTGTCGCCCAGCC
>JASLGB010000054.1 GCA_030150315.1 Dokdonella sp.
GCAGAGCGGATGACGAGTACCGTCCGACCCGGGAACGGGCTGTACCAGAGGCCGTCAGTGCACCGCTGTATTCGTCGGTGGGTGTTCAGCCGCTGTCGCCGGCAGCGATTCCCGTTGGCCTCAGCAGGAAGCCTCTGGGAACCTCCGCACCACCTTATCCTCAGCACCTGCATTCGGTCGCGGCGGGAGCCTGCTGGCGTCATCGAAACGAGGGTTGTTCGAGGTGCCTGCAATCCGCGCAGCCGGCCTGGATCCGCGCATCGATAGCCGCGATGCTCCTTGCCGCTGCGCTTATCGATACACGGGATAGCGACGGCACAGGCTGACTACTTGCTCACGCACCCGGTCACGCACGATCGCCTGCGTGCCGGCATCCGCTTCCAGCGCATCGAGGACGTCACACAGCCACCCCGCCAGTTGCTCGCACTCGGCCACGCCGAAGCCTCGCGTGGTCACTGTCGGCGTGCCGATGCGCAGCCCTGACGTGACGAAGGGGGATCGAGGGTCGTTGGGTACGGAGTTCTTGTTGGCGGTGATGCAGGCGTTGCTCAACGCGGCGTCCGCATCCTTGCCGGTGTAGGGGCGGGAAGACAGGTCAACCGACATCAGATGGTTGTCGGTACCGCCGGAAACGATCGCATGACCGCGCTGCTGCAGTACGGCGGCCATGGCCCGCGCGTTGGCCACGACCTGGCGCTGATAGGTCTCGAACTCCGGGCGCAGTGCTTCCTTGAAGGCCACCGCCTTGGCGGCGATGACATGCATCAGCGGGCCGCCATGGACGCCGGGGAACACGGCGGAAGCGAGCTTTCTGCAGAACTCGTCATTCTGTCCCTTGGCCAGAATGATTCCACCGCGCGGGCCGCGCAGGTTCTTGTGGGTCGTACTGGTGACCACGTGCGCGTGGGGGAGCGGGTCGGGATGTTCGCCGGCCGCCACCAGCCCGGCGACGTGTGCCATGTCCACCCAGAAGACGGCGCCGACCTTGTCGGCGATGGCCCGCATGCGCGCCCAGTCCTTGTGCCGCGAACAGGCCGAAAAGCCGCCCATCAGCATCCGCGGTCGCGTTTGCTGCGCGATCCTTTCCATCTCGTCGTAGTCGATCAGCCCCGTGGCCGGATCGAGCCCATAGGGCACGATCTTGTAGTGCCGGTCGGAGAAGTTGGATGGGTTGCCATGGGTCAGGTGGCCGCCTTGCTCAAGGTTCATGCCCATCACGGTGTCGCCGGGATGGGTCAGCGCCAGGAACACCGCCATGTTGGCCTGGGCGCCGGCATCGGGCTGCACATTGGCGTAATCGCAGCCAAACAGCGCCTTAAGCCGCTCGATGGCCAATTGCTCCGCCACGTCCACGTGTTCGCAGCCGCTGTAGTACCGCTTCCCCGATAGCCCTCGGCGTACTTGTTGGTGAACACCGAGTTCTGGATCGCCATCACCAGCGGACTGGCGTAGTTCTCGGACGCGATCAGCTCGACATGATCTTCCTGGCGGCGCTCTTCCTTCTGTACCGCTTCGGCAAGCTCCGGATCGAAATCCGCGAGCGTCAGGGAGGAGTCGTACATGGGCTTTTCCTGTGCTTGGAGTGTTCGGGTTTCAGTCGCGATCGGGCTCGGCTAGATCGACGCCTGCGCGGCGATGAATCGCGCCTGCGGCCCGCGTCGGGATCGGGTGCCCTGGCGGCGATACACACGCAACGCGCGCGGGATGCCTGCTTCCCAGGCGATGACTTTCCCGATGCACGCAGCTGCCATTTTCCGGGGCCGTCCTAGCAGGCAGTCATCGGCAAAAGCAGTTCGGCGCATTGCGCCTGTCGGGTCTGGCGCAGGGCGCGAACGACATGGCGGCATGCTTCATCGACGGCCTCTGCCAGATCGCGGCCATTGAGCCAGTGTCCGACCAGGGTGGCGCAGAACAGGTCGCCGGTACCTTTGGGATGGATATCGATGCGCGCATGCACGAAGACCTTGGTTTGCGTGCGCGTCACCAGCACCACCTGCATTTCATCGGGTGCCCAGGTATCGGGTGCGGCACTGGTCACCGCCACCCAGCGGGTGCGTCCGGTCAGCAGGATGCGCGCCGCTGCGATGACGCTTTCAACATCGTCCACCGCCATTCCGGTCAGGGACGCCAGCTCGAATCCGTTCGGCGTCAGTCCATCGGCCAATGACAGCAGGCCGCCGCGGTAGGCATTGATCACGCCCGAGTTCACGTAGATGCCGTGGTCGTGATCCCCCAGCACCGGGTCCACCACGATGCGCAGACCCGCACCTTCCTGCAGCCGCTTCCGCATCCAGCGGACGAGGGCGTGCGCTTGTTGCGGATTGCCCAGATAGCCGAACAGGATGGCACGCAAGGCGGGAATGGCCCCGCGCGCCGACAAGTCCTGCAGATAGCCATCGAACCATCGGGTTGGTATTGCTCCGCCGTGCATCGTCGGGTTGTGCGGCGTATTGCTGAACACCACGGTTGGTACGGCAGCCACCGACAAGGCCAGCGATTCCAGCGTCGGAATCGCGACGTTGTTGCCGACTCGGCCATACACCACCTGCGACTGCACCGACACCACATCCAGCGTCAGGGGTTTGGGCGATGCAAAGGCTGGAACGTCGATCACTAGACCCTCCGCGGCATCGTGGCCACGATGCCGTCCAGCCACGACGCGAACGCCGCCCTTGCCGCCAGCGACAGATCAAATTGCAGGGATTCGGCTTCGGCGCGCAGCGCGCGCGGATCGATGCCGGCCTGCGCGAGTTCGCAGGCATGGCCGACCAGCCGGCGCTCGATGCGATACAGGTCGGCTTCCAGGTGGCACTGCAGTGCCAGCACTTGCGGCCCAGAGCTGAATGCTTGATTGGCGCAACCCGGTGTGGCCGCCAGGCGTATCGCGCCGTCAGGAATGTCGAAGCTGTCGCCGTGCCAGTGCAGGACGGGCAACTGGCCCAGCATCGCCAGGGGCGAAGCCTTGCCCTCCGGCGTCAGCGTCAACGGAGCGAAACCGATTTCCTTGACGGGCATGCGGCGGACATCCGCACCGAGCGCGCGGGCGATCAACTGTGCGCCGATGCAGATTCCCAACAGCGGGCGCCGGCTTTGCAGCCGTTGCGCAATCAGCGTCAGTTCGTCGTGAATGAACGGATGGCGGGCCTCGTCGAATGCCCCGATCGGGCACACCCAGTGCAACAAGCAGATCGGCGGCCGCCGCGTCCACGCTGCGCGGGTCATCGGTGGCGGCATCCACATAGCGCACGTCGTAACCACACATTGCCAGCAGCGGCTCCAATGCGCCGAGGACTTCGAACGGGGTGTGCCAGATGGCAACAGCGGTTCTCATGAATGCACTTCCTGCGCGCTGGATTCGCCGGGCCAGTAGTAGCTGTCCGGCATGGGGCGGGCGCCGAAGAAGGCCTGTCCGACACGAACCAGCGTGGAGCCTTCTTCAATGGCGATCTCGAAATCACCGGACATGCCCATCGACAATTCATCCAGCCCGACGCCGAGCGAAGCACTCTGGCGCAGCCGGTCGCGCAGGGTGCGCAGCAGCACGAAACACCGGCGTACCCTTTCGGCCTCGCTGGAGAACAGCGCGAGGGTCATCAGTCCGCGTACACGCAAGGCCGTGAACGCGGGCAGCGTACGGACGAAAGCCGGCAGGTCTTCAGGCACGAGGCCGTACTTGCTGGCTTCGCCGGAGGTGTTGACCTGCACGAACACGTCGAGACCGTGTCCTTCGATCTGCGGCCGACGATCCAGTGCTTCGGCCACGCGCCAGCTGTCCAGCGACTGGAGCTCGCTGGCGAAGCGCGCCACCCACTTGGCCTTGTTGGTTTGCAGGTGGCCGCATGCGCCATGGGCAACCTCGTCTCCGGCTTGGTCTTGCTGACTGGCAGCAGGCGCACGCTGGCCGGGCTGCGATCGGCGCGGCTGCAGGCCGCGTCGATACGCACCTGCACCGCAGCCAGATTGCGCCGGAAGTCTTCCACCGTGGCAGCTTGCGGATAGCGGCCGTGCTGGTCGTGGCGGGTCGGTGTTTCCGGTTGTGCCGACATCAGCTCACGCTCCCCGACGCCGGCGCTGAGGCCATCGCCGGCTGCCGCGCGCGTTGCGGCAACCGGCCGTTGAGCACCACATGCGCGACCAGGCCGATCACCAGGCCCCAGAATGCGCCGCCGACGCCCAACAGGCCGATGTTGGCGGCAGCGGCCAGGAAGGTGATCAGCGATGCTTCGCGCGTCCTTGCATCCGCCATTGCACCGGCAAGACTGCTGCCGATGGCGCCCAGCAACGCCAAGCCGGCCAACGTCGTGATGAAGGTCGCCGGAAACGCCATGAAGACCGCGGCCAGCGTCACGCCGAACACACCGACGAGCATGTAGAACGCCCCGGCGGCCATTCCGGCGATCCAGCGCTTGGACGCGTCTTCGTGCGCATCTGGGCCGGTGCAGTTCGCCGCGATCACGGCGGCGATCTGCACCGGCCCAGATGC
>JASLGB010000066.1 GCA_030150315.1 Dokdonella sp.
CTGCGCGCGATCGCGCGCGGAGCCGACGAATCCTGGGCGCATGTCGCCGGGCCGCGCGGCAGTGGCCGCACCCACCTGCTGCTTGCTTCCTGCGCCGAAGCCAGCGCGGTCGGCCGCAATGCGCAGTATCTGCGCCTGTCCGCGCTGCGAACCCAGCGCGCCGATGCGATCCGCGGCTTCGGCGGCAGCGACCTGCTGGCGATCGACGATCTGGACGCGATTGCCGGCGACCGCGACGCGGAACACGCGCTGTTCGACCTCTACAACCGCTGCCGTGCAGAACGCGCCAGCCTGCTGTTCGCCGCGTCCGCACCGCCGGCGGCACTGGGCATCGGTCTGCCCGATCTGGTCTCGCGCCTGTCGGCCTGCACCCAGATCGTGCTGAAGCCGCTGGAAGAGGCCGAGCGCCGCAACCTGTTGCGGACGCGCGCGCTCGAGCGCGGCATCGAGCTGGAAGAGGGCGTGCTCGACTGGCTGTTCACGCGCAACAAGCGCGACCTTTCGACCCTGTTCGACCTGCTCGACCGCATCGACCGCGCCTCGCTCGCGGCGCAGCGGCGCGTCACCCTGCCGTTTCTGCGCACGCTGCTGGATTGACTGCCGCCTCCGTGTGAGCGGCCAGCCCGTCATCCGGTGCGGCGATCGCGGCGCGGATCGCAATCACCACGCGCAGCCGCGTGCCCCGGGCATCCGCGTTCACCTCCAGCTCGCCGCCGATGCGCGTCGCGCGCGCGGCCATGCTGCGCAAGCCGACGCTCAGACCGGCGTTGCGCGCTGCCTCCACGTCGAAGCCGACGCCGTCGTCGTCGATGCCGACGATCAGCAGGCCCTGTGCCGTCTGCGTTCCATGCACGCGCACCCGGCGTGCCTGGCTGTGCTTGATCACGTTGGACAGGGCTTCTTCGAGGATGCGCATCAGGCCCAGGCATTGCAGCGCGCTCGGCTGCGCGGACCAATGCGCGTCGAAGTCCCAGCTCGAGTCGATCTCCAGTGCATCGAGGATGCGCGTGAAGCGGTGGCGCAGCGGCGCGATCCAGGTCAACGGACTTTCCGGCACCACCGCGCCCGTGCTGGAGCCGTGGTCGATGAGCTGGCGCAGGTCGTCGCGCAGCAGCTTCAGGATCGACAGCATGCCGTCGCTCGACAGCGGCTGGCGCGTGCGCCGCGACTGCTCTACCAGTGCCAGGCCCCGCACGAGGCTGGCGCCGAGCCCGTCGTGCAGGTCGTGCGCGAGCTGCACGCGCTCGTGCAGGGTTGCGTGCGCGATCGCTTGCGCGTGTTCGCGCGCGAGCACCTCGGCCAGCTCGGTGCGCGCCTGCGCGACGTGGTGCTCCAGCTCGTGGTTGAAGCGCTCGATCCGTCCCATTGCCGAGGTCAGGCGGCTGCCGAGCAGCACGGCCATGAATGCCGTTGCGACCGGGCTGTTCAGCACCGTCCAGGTCTCGTTGGTTTCCCACAGGTTGAACACCACCGCGAGGTCGTGCAGGCCGACGAACAGGAAGGACAGCCAGCACAGGGCCAGCAGCCGATGCTGGCGCCGTCCGCTGCCCTTGCGCATGCGCCAGGCATGCCACTGGAATTGCAGGCAATTGGCGAAGAACACGAGCGCGGCGATCAGCACCACGACGATCGAGGTGGGCGTCAGCCATGGAACCGGAACCAGCAGCATCGCTCCGATGCAGATCGCGGTCAGCCATACCAGAGCGCGCTCCACACGCGGGAGCTGCTGCGCGCCGAAGCGGAACGTGAACAGGCAGAAGCTGAAGACGTATACGGACAGCGCGCACAGGTTCAGGCGCGACATCGCCAGGGCGCTGTCGAAGGGCCACGCCCATGGCCGCGTTGCAAGCAGGGTGGCCAGATACAGCACCCAGGCCAGCGTCATCAGGGCGTACCAGCCAAAAGCCTGTTCGCGCCGACGCAGCAGCCACATGACCAGAAAGATGCAGCCGACCGCAGCGGACAGGCTGGCGGCGGCGACGTAGGCCGTGCGCTGGCGCCACAGCAGGTGGGCGTGGGCGGCTTCGATCGCGCTCGCCTCGCCGATCCGCAGCGCGCCGAGGCCGCCGGCCAGCTGCGGCGGGCTGATCACGCGCACCCACAAGATGTTGTGGCCGGGCGGGCGCATCTAAGCTGGCAGCGGCCACCCGCGCGGTTGATTCCAGCCCAGCGACAGCGGTTCGGCCAGCGACACGTCGCGCCACAGCAACTCGTCGTTGAGATACACCGCACCGGCCATGGTGATGCTTTCCAGCGCGAAACCCAGGAGTCCGGCGTCCGCGTCGCGGCGTTCGCAGCGGGGCTGCCATTCGATGCGGTACCACGCAGCGGCCAGCGCGCCAGTCGTTGGCTCGGGCCAGCGTTGGGTCCAGACATCGGGCAGGTGCACATTGATCCAGCCTTCCGCCGGACGCTCGCCGCTGCGGATTTCCGGCGCCGCCATCGTCGACAGGACGACGGCGGTGCAATCCGCGGCCATGGACGGGAGCGGCAGGCACAGGGCCAGCAGCCAGCCGATCCATCGCACGCGGAAGCGCCGGATCATCCGACTTCCCCGCGCGCGATGGCGGTGCGCACGGCCATCGCGCGCGAGTTCACCGCCAGCTTGCGATAGATGCGCCTCACATGCGTTTCCACCGTGTAGTACGAAAGGAACAGGTGCTCGGCGATGTCGCGGTTGGACAGGCCGTTGGCGACCAGCTTCAGGATCTCGCGCTCACGATCGGACAGGGCTTCGCCGGCCGCTGGCGCAGCCGGTGTCGCAATCGTTGCCGGAGCCGGCTCGCCGCCCGGCAGCAGTTGAAGGATGCGGCGCGCGATGAACGGATCGATCGGCGCGCCGCCGCGCAGCACGCTGCGGATCGACAGCATCACCTCGAAATCGTCGCGTTCCTTCAGCACGTAGCCGGTGGCGCCGGAACGCAGCGCGCCCAGGATGTCGTCTTCGGAACTCCACGCCGTCACCACCAGGATGCCGAGGCCCGGATCCTGCAGCCGCAGCGAGCGGATCAGTTCGCAGCCATTGCCGTCGGGCAGCAGCAGGTCGACCAGGGCCAGCGCCACCGGCTGCGTCGCCAGCACGCGGCGCGCTTCCGCCAGCGACGCGGCAAACAGCAGTGCGTCGGCGGCGTAGCCCAGTTGCTGCAGCACTTCGCCAAGACGCAGGCGAAACAGCGGTTCGTCTTCCACCACCAGCACCGGGGCTGGCAGGATCGATTCGACAGGCGACACCGGCGTCGGCGGGACGGCGGGCGGCAAGGGGTCGGACATGGGGCAGGCCGGCACAGAGGCGATGGCCAGCCATCGTAGTTGCGCTGTGGCGCTTGGCTATCCCTTGGATCAGGTATTTGCTGTGTCGAAGTGCAAATTACCTGATTCAAGGGACAGACGGCGGAACGCTGTCTGCCTAGTCTTGCCGTATTGCCAGCTCGCCGGTGAACGCCGTCGTGCCGGTTTGGCGGACAGGGAAGCCGCCGGCATGCGTCGATGCGGGAAGCGCGGCGCCGAAACCCTCTCCTGAACTTCGTGGACTGTCCGCGGCGATGCCGGTCCATGACGCGTTGTGCATCGCTGCGTCGATGAAATCCACTTATCCACGAAGGAACTATTCATGCGAATCCCGTTTGCGAAGAAGTCGCTGTCGCGCCTGGCCCTGATCGTCTTTGCCCTGTGCGCCGCAGCCTCGGTTTCGGCGGAGAACCTGGACTTCACCCTGGTCAACAAGACCGGCTATCCGATCAACGAGGTCTACGTCAGTTCCGCTGCGACCAATGACTGGGAAGAAGACGTGCTTGGCCGCGACCAGCTCGGCAACAGCGAGCGAGTCAACATCCGCTTCGAGCGCGGTGCGAGCGGCTGCAACTGGGACATGAAGGTCGTCTACGAAGACGAGGACGAGGCCGTGTGGGAGCGCCTCAACCTTTGCGAGATCTCCTCGCTCACGCTGCGCTGGGATCGCAACAAGGGCACCACCTGGGCGGAAACCCAGTAATACGCCGCGCCGGATGGAGGGCGATCCGCGAGCCGGACTCCTTCCGCCGGCGGTTTGGGCAGCGGCGCGCCGGGGCTCAGGTTCCCCGGCGTGACCGCGTGTCGGCATCGGCCAGCTGCTGCGGCGTGCCGAGGTTGCACCACCAGCCGTCATGGCGTTCGCCCGACAGGCGGCCGTCGCGCATCGCGCGTTCGTACAGCGGGCGCAGCTTGAAGCGCCCGTCGGCTTCGCCCGCGACTAGCTCGGGCCGGTACACGCCGATGTTGCCGAAAGTCAGGCGGGTGCCCGCCGCGTCCTCGTTGAGGCGCGAGCCGTCGAGCCAGAAATCGCCGTGCGGGTGGAAATCCGGGTTCGGCACCATCACCAGATGCGCCAGGCCGTCGGGTTCGCGCGGCAGGCGCGCGTAGTCGTAGTCGCTGAGCACGTCGGCACTGACCGCGATGAACGGCGCCTCGCCGAGCAGGGGCAGGGCGCGCAGGATGCCGCCGCCCGTCTCCAGCGGCTCCGCACCCTCGTCGCTGTAGGAAATGCGCAGGTTCCAGCGCGAGCCGTCGCCGAGTGCCGGGCGAAACTGCTCGGCCAGATGCGAGAGGTTGATGACGACCTCGCCGACGCCGATCGCGGCGAGTTTTTCCAGATGATGCTCGATCAGCATCTTTCCGCCGACGCACAGCAGCGGTTTGGGCGTGCTGTCGGTCAGGGGACGCATGCGCTCGCCACGGCCGGCGGCGAAGATCATCGCGCGGCGCATCGTCATGCCGCCTCTTGGCGCGGCTGCGTGATGTCGCGCTCGCCGAGCACGCGCTCGATCAGGTCGGCCAGCGGCGCCAGGTCGTTGTAATGGCGCGCGACCGTCTGCACGTAGCGCCAGACCCGCGGCAGGTCGGCGAGATAGTGCGCCTTGCCGTCGCGATAGCCGAGTCGGCAGAAGATGCCGAGCACCTTGATATGGCGTTGCAGGCCGGTCAGGTCGAACCAGCGACGAAAGCGAGCGGCATCGACCTGGGTGTCGAGCAGGTGCGCGTGCAGCAAGCGCTGGCGATGGCTTTCCAGCCAGCCCTCGACGCGCTCGGCGTCCCATTCGATGTAGCAGTCGCGCAGCAGGGAGGCGAGGTCGTAGGTGATCGGCCCGATCATTGCGCCCTGGAAGTCGATGACGCCGGGGTTGGTCAGCGTGTCGGCGCCGTGGCGTGCCGGTTCCTGATCGCTGGCGGGCGCTACCACCATCAGGTTGCGGCTGTGGTAGTCGCGGTGCATGAAGCTCTGCGGCTGCTCGCGCACGGCATCGAGCAGGCGCAGGAAGGCCAGTTCGATGACGTCCC
>JASLGB010000112.1 GCA_030150315.1 Dokdonella sp.
CGAGCGGATCGAGAGCAAGCTGCCCGGCGTGCGCGCGCAGGACATCCGGCTGACCATTCACGCCAGGCGCGGCGCGATCGTGGTGCCGGTCGCGGCCGACGGCAGTGTCCGTTTTCCCGCCGACGAGGCATTGCAGGCGGAAAACCCGGCGGTCGAGACCAATCAGCCGAAGGGGTCCCTGGTGTTGAGCGTGCATGCCGCGCTGCGCGTGCCGGCGTCGCTCGACGTGCCGTGGAGCGAGATCGATGCCGGCTTGCAACAGGCGCAGGCACTGTTCGCCACGACCACCGAAGGCAGCGCGGCGAACGCGAAGCCGCGCGGCGTGGAGATCGTGTTCGACGCGGGGCCGCCGGCCTCGGTGACCATCGACGATGGGCGGGGCGAGCAGCTGCTGCAGGCCGGCCCCGATCGGCGCGTGCTGGTCACGCGCGAGGCGGTTTCCGGCGCCGGGCAACCGCGACTGGTGTTCTCGCGCCGGCCGCTTCGCCTGCTGCCGTGGGTGGGCGACTGAGATGCCGCAGGCCGCATCCGTCCGACCTGTGCTGGTCATCGGCAACAAGAATTACTCCTCGTGGTCGCTGCGGCCGTGGCTGCTGCTGCGCCAGCACGGCATCGCGTTCGACGAGGTGCGGCTGCCGCTGGAAACGGTGCAGTTCGCCGCGGAGATCGCACGCTGGTCACCGAGCCGCCGCGTGCCGGCGCTGCGCCACGGCGACGTGGCGATCTGGGATTCGCTGGCGATCTGCGAATACGTCAACGAAACCTTTCTCGGCGGCGCCGGCTGGCCGACCGATGCCGCCGCACGCGCACTGGCGCGTGCCGTCAGTGCCGAGATGCATGCCGGTTTCATCGCGCTGCGCACGGCCATGCCGATGAATGCGCGGCGGCGCCGGCCGAGTCCGTCGATCGCGCCAGGCGTGCTGGCCGACCTCGCGCGCATCGGCGAGCTGTGGCCGACTGCCGCACGCGCTTCGGCGCCGACGGCGAGTTCCTGTTCGGATCGTTCTCGATCGCCGATGCGATGTATGCCCCGGTCGCCCTGCGCATCGTCGGCTACGACGCGCCGATCGATGCGCGCTCGCGTGCCTACGTCGATGCCCTGCTCGGGCTGGAGGCGTTGCAGGAATGGCTGCGTGACGCGGCTGCCGAACCCGAGGCCGTCGCCTCGACCGACGCGGTGCCCTGATGGCGGCTGAGACCAGCGAACTCCCGCGCGGCGCGCTGCTGGAGATGGTGATCGGCGCGGCCGTGATCTCGACCACCAGCCTGTTCGTCAAATGGGCGCACGTCAGCCCGACGATGTCGGCGTTCTACCGCGTCGCGTTCGGCGGACTCATGCTGTGGATCGGGTTGGTGGCAACGCGGCGTTGGCAGCGCGTGAGCCGCACCGACCTGCTGTGGCTGGCCATTCCGGCGGTCGCCTTCGCGGTCGACCTGATGGTCTGGCATCGCAGCATCCTCTATGTCGGGCCGGGTCTGGCGACCCTGCTCGGCAACTTCCAGGTGTTCCTGATGGCGCTGGCCGGGCTCGTGTTCTATCGCGAGCGGCTTGGCTGGCCCTTCCTCGGCGGCGTCGTGCTGGCCTTCGTCGGCCTGTATCTGCTGGTCGGACTGGACTGGCATTCGGTCGGAGGGCAGTACCAGCTCGGTGTCGCGCTGGGCATTGCCACCGGTTTCGCCTACGCCGTCTACATGCTCAGCACGCGGCATGCCCAGCGCAGCGGTCGCGTGCGCCTGCCGCCGGCGCAGCTGCTGTGCGTGATTTCGCTGCAATGCGCGGTCGTGCTCGGCCTTGCCGCGCTGGTCGAGGGCGACAGTTTCGTGTTGCCGGACGCGCAGACCTGGTCGGCGCTGCTGGCGCTCGCCTTCTTCGGCCAGGTGCTTGGCTGGGTTCTGCTGACGCGCGCGATGCCGCGCCTGCCGGCATCGCTGATCGGCCTGTTGCTGTTGCTGCAACCGGCGCTGTCGTTCGTGTTCGACGTGATCCTGTTCGCGCGGCCGACACGCGCGACGGACTGGATCGGCGTCGGCCTGTCTCTGCTTGGCATCTTCATCGGCTCGTACCGGCCGCGGCGCAGCGTCGACTGAAACCTCAGCCGCGGTGACGGCGCGCCAGCTCGCCGACCACGTCGGCCAAGGCCAGCCCCGATCCGCGCAGCAGCACCAGCAGGTGGAACAGCAGGTCGGCGGCTTCGCCGCGCAGGCCGTCCAGATCGCCGGTCGCGGCGGCGAGCGCGGTTTCCACGCCTTCCTCGCCGACCTTCTGCGCGCGTCGCGCCACCGGCGCGGCGAGCAGGGAGGCGACGTAGCTGGTCGCGGCATCGGCGCCGGCGCGTGATTCGATCAGCGCCTCCAGCTCGTTCAGCCAGGGATGCACGGGCGAGTTGCCGTCGAAGCAGCTGGGCGTGCCTCGATGACAGGTCGGCCCGCGCGGCACCGCCTGCACCAGCAGCGTGTCGCGATCGCAGTCGGCCGCGATCGAGACCAGCGAGAGCACGTTGCCGGACTGCTCGCCCTTCTTCCACAGGCGCTGCCTCGAGCGCGAATGGAAATGGACTTCGCGCGTGGCCAGCGTGGCCTCGAGCGCCTCGCGGTCGACATGGCCCAGCATCAGCACGCGGCCGTCATGCGCATGCTGCACGATCAGCGGCAGCAGGCCGCCGGATTTGTTCCAGTCGAGCGTGTCGGGCAAGGACGGATTGGCGTTCATCGCTGCGGGTTTCCGGTGGCTGCGTGCAGGGGCATGTCAGCGGCGGTTGCATTCGCGTCGCGTCGCGGTGCCCCGCTCGACTCGCCGGCATGCATTCGGGCGGCAGTGGTGAGATCGGAGAAATGCGCGCTCACGGGCGCACCACGATGCCGCGTGAGGCGAGGTACTGCTTCAGTTCGCCGATGCGGATGTCGCCGGCGTGGAAGACGCTGGCGGCGAGCGCGGCATCGACACCGGCCTGCTCGAAGGCGGCGGCGAAGTGCTCGGGCTGTCCGGCGCCACCGGAGGCCACCAGCGGCAGGCTGGTGGCTGCGCGCACGGCGATCAGCTGGGTCAGGGCGTAGCCGCTGCGCACGCCGTCCGCGCGAATCGAATTCAGCACGATCTCGCCGGCGCCGCGATCGGCTATCTCGCGCACCCAGCCGATCAGGTCGCGTCCGCTGTCGTGCGCTGCTTCCGTCTTGCCGCTGTGCGCGATCACGCGCCAGCTGCCGTTCGCGTCCACCGCGCCGTCGACATCGATGCCGACGACCACGCACTGGCTGCCGAAGCGCGCGGCCAGCTCGTCGATCAGCCCGGGTCGTGACAGCGCCGGGCTGTTGACTGAGATCTTGTCGGCTCCGGCGGCGAGTACCTGCTCGGCTTCGGCCACCGAGCGGATGCCGCCGGCAACGCAGAACGGGATGTCCAGCTCGCGCGCGACGCGCTCGATCCAGCGCGGATCGACGCTGCGGTTTTCCGGGCTGGCGGTGATGTCGTAGAACACCAGTTCGTCGGCGCCTTCCGCGGCATAGCGGCGCGCCAGCTCGACGATGTCGCCGACGACGCGGTGGTCACGGAACTGCACGCCCTTGACGACGACGCCGTCGGCGACGTCTAGGCACGGAATCAGGCGGCGCGCGAGCATCGGGCGATCTCCTCCAGTGCGAGCGTGCCGTCCAGCAGCGCGGTGCCGGCGACGCAGGCGGCGACGCCGGTGCGACCCAGCGCGGCGATGTCGTCGCTGTCGCGTACGCCGCCGGAGGCGATCCATTCCAGGCTTGGCCAATGTGCTGCCAGCTCGCTGTAGAGCACGAGATTCGGGCCGCTGCCCATGCCGTCGCAACCGATGTCGGTGCTCAGCACATGGCGCAGTCCCGCGTCGACGTCGCATGGGTCGAACGCGTCGCGCGCGAACTCGACATTCCGTTCTGCGTCGCCGGCGGCATCCGCAGCGTCGCCGACGCCGAAGCGATCCTTGCCGCGGGCGCGGACAAGGTGTCGGTGAATT
>JASLGB010000135.1 GCA_030150315.1 Dokdonella sp.
TGAATCCTCCGTTCCTTCCCGCCAAAGCGGCAAGACGGCCCTCACGGCGCGCGTCCGATCCGGGCGTCGCGCATGACCTCCACTCTTTGCTGACGGTTTCCTCATGCTCTTTCGCAACCTGACCCTGTTCCGTTTCCCCGAAGGCACCGCCAAGGCGCTGGAAACTCTTGAAAACGATCTCGATGCGCAGCGGCTGCGCGAATGCGGCCCGATGGAACTGGAGACGCGCGGCTTCGTGTCGCCCTTCGGCCGCAATCGCGAGGAGTTGATGCACCAGGTCGGTGCGTTCACCTTGCTGGCGGTCGGCTCGGAACACCGCCTGCTGCCCAGCTCGGTCGTTAACGAGGAGCTGGCGGAGAAAATCGCGCGGATCCACGAGAAGGAAGGTCGCCGGCCCGGCGGGAAGGAGCGCAAGCGCCTGAAGGAGGAAGTGATCTCCGAGTTGCTGCCGCGTGCCTTCGTGCGTCCGTCGCGCCTGTCGGCCTATCTGGATGCCGAGCAGGGCTGGTTCGTGGTCGACAGCGCCAGCCGCAAGGCGGCCGAGGACGCGGTCAGCCAGGTGCGCGAAGCCCTCGGCCGCTTCCCGGCCACGCCGATGGCGCCGGAGGAATCGCCGCGCACACTGCTGACGGACTGGCTGACCACCGGCAAACTGCCGGCGGGCCTGGTGCTGGGCGACGAGGTGGAATTGCGCGATCCTGCCGAGGCCGGCGCGGTCGTGCGCTGCCGCCGGCAGGATCTTGAATCGGACGAAGTTCGGGAGCATCTGAAGTCGGGCAAGCAGGTCTTCCAGCTTGGGCTCGAATACGAGGACCGCATGAGCTTTGTCCTCGGCGAGGATCTGGTGGTGCGCAAGCTGCGTTTCCTCGATGTCGTGCTCGACCAGCTCGACAAGGACAACATGGAGTCGTTCGAGGCCGAGCTGGACGCCAATTTCGCCCTGATGACGCTGGAACTGAGAACCCTGTTCGAGCGTCTGGAAGAATGGTTCGGAGTGTCCCGTCCGGGCGAGCGCGACTGACGCTCGCGGCGGAGGCGGCCGCGGGAGATAACGGTGGAAGTCGAAAGCGACTATCTGGAACTGGCCACTCCTGCAGGCGAAACCATCAAGGTGCTGCGCCAGAGTCACCCGCGCGCGCGCCGCCTGCGCCTGACGGTGACGCCGAACGGCGCACGCGTGACCTATCCCAAGGGCACGCACCCGGCGCAGGTGTTCGCCTTCCTGCGCAAGCACGGCGAATGGCTGGAGCGCAAACTCGACGAACTCAGCCTCGGATCCGCGCCGCCGCCGCTCAAACCCGGCGAAGCCACGGTGATGCCGCTGCGCGGCGAAACCACGCATTTGCGCTGGCGCGACGGCAGCTTTCCCGCCATCGCATTGCAGGGCGACAGCCTGCTGCTGACCCTGCCGCGACCGCATGGCAAATCCACCCTGCCGGCGGCACGCGCGCTGCTGCGTTCGTATCTGGAGGCGCAGATCCGTCGCGACGTCAGTCGCCACCTGTCGCGCTATAGCATCGAGCTCGATCGAGCAACGGCGGCGGTCAAGCTGCGTCCGCTCAAGAGCATGTGGGGCAGCCTGGACACGCGCGACCGCATCACGCTCGATCTCGCCCTCGCGCTGGCGCCGCCGGCTGCGCTGAAGTACGTGACCGTGCACGAGCTGTGTCACCTGCGCATCCGCGACCACTCGCCGCGTTTCTGGGCGCTGGTCGGGCGGTTGATGCCGGAATGGCAGGAGCAGCGCGACTGGCTGCGCGTGAATGGCCAGGCGCTGAAGGCGGAGTTGAACCGGTTGATCCGCGCGACGCCGGCCTAGGAGGCGTTGGACCTGCGCTCGGCGGGGCATCGTTTTCCCGTGGCGAGGGAGCCAATGGAAAAGGAGGCCGGGAATGGAGCTTTGGGCAAGGATTGCATAGGTTGGCGCACTGACGGCCGTATCCGGCGTGGTTTCTGCCAAGGTCGACGCGAGCGCTGATCGTTCCCCGACTTTCAACTCGGTCATCCATTCGCCGGCTTGTCAGGGCCGCTGCATCCCATTGCTGCGCGACAAATCGGCCATCTTCCTGCATGTCCGTGACCCCGAAACCGGGCAGCTGATCAAGCTGATGCCGCTGGGGCTTCCCGCAAATGCGACCGTCGAAGATCCGAAGCCCCTCTCCCCTGAGCCCTATGCGGTGCAGATCGGAGCGGCGGGGGCGAGCGGCCCGGCGGTGGCGCAGAAACCGACTCGACTCCGGACTCTCGCCCGGGCGGCACCGGCACCGTTGCCGAGACCTCGTCCTTTCAGGATGGGCAGAAGATCGGTGAAGTTCAGATCACCTATGTTTTCGTCGATCGTGCATTGACGGACCTGCTCGTCCAGCGCTTCCACTTCAACTGACGCCGAAGCAGGGCATCACGCCCTCGCGTGAGTCGTGCCGTGTCCCGGACTTCGTATTGCGGGAGCGCCTGTTGTCCGATGCGAAGACGCGTGGCGGGGTTGTCCTCGGTGATCGTGTCGCCCGATCCGGCTGTGTCGCTGCCATTTGATCTCATGCGCCAGCACGCGCCCGTTCCGCCGGCAACCGGCAAACCGCAACCCGCCTCTGCCGCCGAATCCCTGTCCGGAAACACGTGCCGGTCATCTGCGGGTTTGCGTAGCGTCCGGGCAGGCAATTGGATTGCCAATGAAACCTCGGCTCGCGGGTGTTGGCGGTGACTTCCGCGCTGACGGGCGTTGTCAGGACGCGGTTTCAGCCGTGGGGTTTGCGACCCCGCAGCGCATCCGCCACGGCCTTGCCGTCTTCCAGATGCAGGTGATGGTTGCCCGGCAGCCGCACGACGCGGATGTCGGCGACCTGCGCGGCGCGCGCCTCCATCATCGCGGTCGGCAGATAGCTGGTTGCAGGTTCCGCCAGCACCAGCGTGGTGGGCGCGTGGATGCCGGCCAGCATCGCCAGCACCTGTGCCTCGGTGAAGCGCACCGGGCTGGCCAGCGTCAGGCGCGGATCGCTGGACCAGACGCAGCCGCCATCCACCGCCGTGACGCCGCGTTCGACGATCGCGCGCGCCGCCGCTTCGCTCAGCTCGTTGGCGGTCATGCGGGCGGCGATGGCCTCGTCCAGTGTCGGGTAGACGCGCAGCGGTCGGCCCGGAGGCCACGCCGCGCGCTGGTCGAGAGCGCGCCGCAATTGCGCCCGTGTCTTGTCGGCTTCGTGGCGCACCGTCCC
>JASLGB010000264.1 GCA_030150315.1 Dokdonella sp.
CTCGACCGCCGGCTCGAAACCGGTGAACACGCTGGCGTAGTCCATCGTTTCGACGGAATAGCCGGCCAGGCGCAGGCGCCGAGACAGATACGCCAGCGTCACGCCGCGCATCCAGATGCCATGCAGAAGGATCACGTGCTCGCACGGCGGCTCCGTCGTGCTGCCGCCTCGCGCGCGTGCCGTTGCTGCCAAGCGCAGCTTTGGCCGTTTCGCGCCGTCGGCAGCTTCCGGTCTCACACTGCGCCCTTGTCGGCCGCGGGTTTCGGCAACACGGCCACATGCAGCTCGGCCAGCTGCGCTGCCGGAATCGGAGACGGCGCCGCCGTCATCAGATCCTGCGCGCTGGTCGTCTTCGGGAATGCGATGACGTCGCGGATCGACTCGGTGCCGGCCATCAAGGCAGCGATGCGGTCGATGCCGAATGCGATGCCGCCGTGCGGCGGCGCGCCGAACTTCAGTGCCTCGAGCAGGAAGCCGAACTTCGCCTCGGCCTCTTCCTTGCCGATGCCGAGCAGATCGAACACCGCGCTCTGCATGTCGGGACGATGGATGCGGATCGAGCCGCCACCGATTTCGTTGCCGTTGAGCACCATGTCGTAACCGCGCGAAACGGCCGTCTTCGCGTTCGCCTTGAGATCGCCCACGTCATCGACCTTGGGTGCGGTGAACGGATGATGCAGGGCCACGTAGCGACCGGCCTCGGCGTCGTACTCGAACATCGGGAAGTCGACGACCCACAAGGGACGCCACGCGTCTTCCACGAGACCACGATCACGACCGACCTTCAGGCGCAGCGCGCCCATGTAGTCGGACACGGTCTTGTACGCTCCGGCGCCAAACAGCACGAGGTCGCCGCTCTGCGCGCCAACGGCTTCGAGCAGCGCGTCGAGCGTGGCGTCGTCCAGGAATTTGGCGATCGGCGAATTGAGCCCCTCGCGCCCCTTGGCGCGATCGTCGACGCGGATCCATGCCAGGCCCTTGGCGCCGTATTTCGCCGCATGCACGCCGAGCTCGTCGATCTGCTTGCGCGTGAGTGTCGCGCCACCGGGGACGCGCAGCGCCGCCACGCGGCCATCGGGATCATTCGCCGCGTCGGCGAATACCTTGAATTCGACCTGCTTCAGCGGCGCCGCGACATCGACCAGCTCCAACGCGATGCGCAGATCGGGCTTGTCCGAGCCGTAGCGTCGCATCGCCTCGGCATAGGTCATGCGCGGGAATTCGGCGGCGAGCTGGACGCCGGCCACCTCCTTGAAGATCGAGCGGATCATCGCCTCGACCGCGTCCTGCACGTCGCGCTCTTCGACGAAGGCGAATTCCATGTCCAGCTGCGTGAATTCGGGCTGGCGATCCGCACGCAAGTCTTCGTCGCGGAAGCAGCGCGCGATCTGGTAGTAACGATCGAAGCCGGCCACCATCAGCAACTGCTTGAACAACTGCGGCGACTGCGGCAACGCATAGAACTCGCCTTCGTGCACGCGGCTGGGCACGAGGTAGTCGCGCGCGCCTTCAGGCGTCGCCTTGGTCAGGATCGGCGTCTCGATGTCCTGGAAGCCCTGCGCATCCAGATGGCGGCGCAGCGCCGCCACCAGCCGCGTGCGCATGCGCATGGCGTGCTGCATGTGCGGGCGGCGCAGGTCGAGATAGCGGTATTTCAGCGCGAGGTCTTCGTTGGTGCTCTCGTGCAGCGCGAACGGGAGATCCCTGGCCGCATTGAGGATCTCGACCTTCTCCGCCAGCAGCTCGACCGTGCCGGTCTTGAGTTTGTCGTTGGCGGACACGCGCCGGCGGATGGCACCAGTAACCTTCAGGCAGTACTCGTAGCCCAACGTTCCCGCGAGCTGGAACGCCTCGGCGTTCTCGCGCTCGACGACGATCTGGGCGACGCCCTCGTGGTCGCGCAGGTCGATGAAGGCGACGTGGCTCTGCAGGCGGATCGTGTCCACCCAGCCGCAAAGGGTGACGTTGTGATCGATCAGCGCCTCGCTCACCAAGCCGCAGTAATGGGTTCGCATGGATGGTCTGCCGGAAAAACCACAAATGCTACGAAGGTTCCCGCGGCATCGCAATGAATACCGGCCACCGGCAATGCGTTCCGCGCAAAGAAAACGCCCGCACAAGGCGGGCGTTTTCAGAACGGCGGAAGCGGGATCAGCGCCAGCGGCGCTCGACCACGAACTCGCCACTGCAACCCTGATCAACCCACACGCCGGCGCGATTCCAGCCCCAGGTGCGGCCTTCCACGCAACGCGAGTCGGACAACTGGCGACGCAGGCTCACGCGGCTGCCCTGTCCGGTGTCGACCTGACACATGTTGTAGCGGAAGTTGTTGCTGGTGCAGCGGAGCACGATGTCCCTGTCCCAACCCGTACCCGGCTTCCAGCCACCGCCATGATGTCCCGGGCCACCGTGCCCCGGTCCGCCATGGCCACGGCCTGCCTCGACGAAGACACCGCCGCAACCGCGATCAACCCAGACCTGACCACGACGGCTGCCCCAAGTGCGGCCTTCGATGCAGGCGGAATTGGAAGTCTGGCGCGCCAGCTCTGCCTTCCTCCACGGTATCGAGCAGGTCTGCTCGCGCATGTTCATGCTGCGGCACTGGATCGCGCCGCCCGGACCATACTGCGCCGACGTCGCAGCCGCGACGGTCGACTGCGCCATTGCAGGCGCTGCCGTCGTCTGAGCCATGGCGGGCGCCGCCCCAATGGTGACGGCCAGCGAGAACAGCAATCCACGATACTTCATGTCGTCCCTCCTACTTTTGGTGGTCGCGGGCTTGAAGTCTTTTGGAGCGCGGCTGAACGCGACCGAACGATGCGCCTCGGCCGGATTGTCAGTTACCCGAAGAGGAAGTGGAAGCATCGCCCGACGTGCTGCCCGATGACGCCGATCCGGCATCGCTCTTGGCAGGCGCGGAGTCGGGCTTTTCCGCCAGATTGCGCTTCTTGTCGCCCTCTTTCTTGAAGTCCGTTTCATACCAGCCGCTGCCTGCAAGGCGGAATGCCGGCGCCGTCAAGCGTCGCTTGACGCGCGGTTGGCCACACTCTGGGCACTCGGTCGGATCGGGATCGGAAAGTTTCTGCAATCGGTCGAACACCGCTTCGCAGGCCTGGCATTCAAATTCGTAGATCGGCATGACGCTCCAGAAAAAGTAAGCGACCACGTGCTCGGGCGCGGCCGGGCGACGCAAGAGGATGCGATCGCCGTGGAAAAATACAAGCCCTTCCCGCTGGCTGCTGCGGCCCGCGGCGCCGATGGCCACGCATCCGGGGAGTGCCGCCTCGCCGCCGGCCAGTCGAAACGTGCGGCGCCTGTCGCCGCTTGCCCACTCCGCATCCGTGCATGCGCAAGGCCGCGCGCCGCCCCGCCGGGAGGCGCGCGGCCCGTGATCACTTCGACGCAAACACCAGATGACCGCCCTCGGCCTCGACGCGAATCGCATCGCCCGGCTGGAATTTTCCTTCCAGGATCTCGCGCGACAGCGGATTTTCCAGCTGCTGCTGGATCGCCCGCTTGAGCGGTCGCGCGCCATAGACCGGATCGAAGCCGACATTACCGAGCAGGTCGAGCGCCTTGTCGCTGATCTCGAGGCGCAGCTGGCGTTCGGCCAGACGCTTTTCGAGCAGGCCGATCTGGATCCGCGCGATCTGCCGGATCTGCGCCTTGTCCAGTGCGCGGAACACGACGATCTCATCGAGACGGTTGATGAACTCGGGTCTGAAGTGCGCCTGCACCACGCCCATCACGGCCGCCTTCATTTGCGTGTACGAGGCCTCGTCGTCGCCGCCCGCGCCGTCGAAGGACATGTCCTGGACGTGTTGCGAGCCGAGGTTCGAGGTCATCACGATGACGGTGTTGCGGAAATCCACCGTGCGCCCCTGCCCGTCGGTCAATCGCCCGTCATCGAGCACCTGCAGCAGGATGTTGAACACATCGTGATGCGCCTTCTCGACTTCATCGAGCAGGATCACGCTGTACGGGCGGCGGCGCACGGCCTCGGTAAGGTAGCCGCCCTCCTCGTAACCGACGTATCCCGGAGGTGCGCCGATCAGCCGGCTGACGGAGTGCTTCTCCATGAACTCGCTCATGTCGATGCGCACCATCGCTTCCTGGCTGTCGAACAGGAAGCCGGCCAGCGCCTTGCACAGTTCGGTCTTGCCGACGCCGGTGGGGCCGAGGAACAGGAATGAGCCGATCGGCTTGTTCGGATCGGAAAGCCCGGCGCGCGAACGACGGATCGCGTCGCTGACCGCGCGCACGGCCTCGTCCTGGCCAACCACGCGCTTGTGCAGCTCCTCTTCCATTCGCAACAGCTTTTCGCGCTCGCCCTCGAGCATCTTGCTGACCGGGATGCCGGTCCAGCGCGAGACCACTTCGGCAATTTCCTCGCCCGTCACGCGATCCTGCAACAACGTGAAGCCCTTGTTCTCGGCCTCGTGCGCAGCCTTGAGCTGCTTTTCCAGCTCCGGAATGCGGCCGTACTGGATCTCGCTCATCCTGGCGTAGTCCTGACGCCGCTGTGCTGCCTCCAGATCCAGCCGGGCGGCCTCGATCTGCTCCTTGATCTTGGTCGCGCCCTGCAGCGTGGCCTTCTCGGATTTCCAGATTTCCTCGAGGTCGGAATACTCGCGCTCCAGCACCTCAATCTCGCTTTCCAGATCGGCCAGACGCTGCCTTGATTCCTTGTCCTTCTCCTTCTTCAGCGCCTCGCGCTGGATCTTGAGCTGGATCAGGCGACGTTCCTTGCGATCGAGCTCTTCCGGCTTGGAGTCGATTTCCATGCGGATGCGCGAGGCGGCCTCGTCCATCAGGTCGATGGCCTTGTCCGGCAGCTGGCGATCGGGGATGTAGCGATTGGACAGCGTGGCCGCCGCCACGATGGCCGGATCGGTGATTTCCACTCCGTGGTGCACGGCGTACTTTTCCTTCAGCCCGCGCAGGATCGCGATCGTGTCCTCGACGCTCGGCTCGCCGACGAACACCTTCTGGAAGCGGCGTTCGAGCGCGGCGTCTTTCTCGATGTACTTGCGGTATTCGTCGAGCGTGGTGGCGCCGATGCAGTGCAGCTCGCCGCGCGCCAAGGCCGGCTTGAGCATGTTGCCGGCGTCCATCGCGCCTTCGGCCTTGCCGGCGCCGACCATCGTGTGCAGTTCGTCGATGAACAGGATCACGCGGCCTTCCTGCTTGGCGAGGT
>JASLGB010000355.1 GCA_030150315.1 Dokdonella sp.
GTGCGCGTGCGCGACCACGGCCCCGGCGTGGCAGAGGCCGACCTGCCGCGCATCTTCGAGCCGTTCTACCGCACCGACGCGGCGCGCACGCGCTCCAGCGGCGGCACCGGGCTGGGCCTTGCCATCGCACGCAGCGCGATCGAGCACCATCACGGCAGCATCGTCGCGCGCAACGCCGAGGACGGCGGCCTCGAGGTCATCGTGCGCCTGCCGCTGACGTCATTGCCGAACAAAGGGCGCGCCTGACGCCCCGGCCCAATGGCACAATCCGGCGATGCCCGTTCCCATCGCCCAAGCCACCAAATGGCGCGACGGCTCCTTGAGCCGTGCGCACAGACTGACTGAAACCCTGGCCTGGCTGCGCCTGTGCGCGGTCTCCGGCCAGGCCCTGACCGTCGCCGCCGTGGCCGGCGTGCTCGACCTGCCGGTGCCGCTGCTGCCGCTGACCTGCGGCATCCTCGCGCTGGCGCTGTTCGGCCTGTTCGCCTTCTGGCGGCTGAAACAGCCCTGGCCGGTCAGCTTCCCCGAGGCGTTCGGCCATATCGTGGTCGACATCGCGGTGCTCACCTTCCTGCTCTATTTCACCGGCGGCGCGACCAATCCCTTCGTCTCGCTGCTGGTCATGCCGATCGCGCTGGCCGCGGCGGCCTTGCCGCTGCGCTATGTGGTGGGCGTCGCACTGCTGGCATCGACCGCCTATCTGGCGCTGATACCGTGGCACCTGCCGGTTCCCTCGCTGTACTCGGCGCCCAACAGCCGCTTCAACCTGCACATCGCCGGCATGGCGGTGAACTTCGGCGTCACGGCCGGCGTGCTCGGCTACTTCGTCACGCGGCTGGCACGCGCGCTGCGCGCCGCCGAAGAAGAGGCGCGACGCGAACAGGAACGCGCCCTGCGCGATGAAGGCATCCTCGCCATCGCGACCCAGGCCGCCGGCACCGCGCACGAATTGAACACGCCGCTGTCGACGATCCGCACCCTGCTGGCCGAACTGCGGCGCGAACAGGCAGGCGGCCCGCTCGCCGGCGACTTCGACCTGCTCATCGGCCAGGCCGAGCGTTGTCGCGACATCCTGCGCGAACTGGTGGAAGTGGGCCGTCGCCAGCTCGCCGGAACGCCGCGACAGCTCCCGCTGGCCGAGTTCGTGCGCGACTGCGAATCGAACTTCCATCTGCTGCGCCCGGAAGTGGAGCTGGCCCTGACCCTCGACGACGAGACCGCGGCACGAACCATCGAGGCCGCCCCCAACCTGCGCCACGCCGTCATCAACCTGCTGTGCAATGCGGCCGATGCCTCGCTGGCTGCCGGCGCCGGCAGCATCGAACTGGACGTCGTCATCG
The DNA here is from genome assembly GCA_030150315.1 of Dokdonella sp. Lineage (GTDB taxonomy): Bacteria > Pseudomonadota > Gammaproteobacteria > Xanthomonadales > Rhodanobacteraceae > Dokdonella_A. The sequence continues at coordinate 1,341 of JASLGB010000355.1, forward strand.
ACCGCGACCTCGTCGAAATGCGTGTGCGCGATTTCGGCGAAGGCGGCATGCCTTCGCCGCGCACCGGCACCGAGTTCCGCACCAGCAAGAGCGATGGCCTCGGCCTCGGTCTGGCACTGGCGCACGCCACCGCTGAACGCCTTGGCGGCGACCTCAGCGCGCAGGCGCTCGCCGATGGCGGATGGCTGCAGCGATTGCGCGTTCCCTTGCTGGCAACCGACAATGGTCGACCATGAGCACCGAAAACCTACGCAGCGTACTGGTCATCGACGATGACGCCATCTTCAGCGCCGTGCTGGCGCGCGCGCTCGGCGCCCGCGGCTTTGCCGTCACGACCGCCTCCGACCGTGTCAGCGCCCTGTCGCAACTGCGCCAGCAGCTTCCCGACTGCGCCGTCCTCGATCTCAAGCTCGGCGCCGAGAACGGCCTCGCGCTGATTCCCGAACTGCTCGCGATCCAGCCGAAGCTGCGCATCCTGCTGCTGACCGGCTACGCCTCGATTGCCACCGCGGTCGAAGCGATCAAGCGCGGCGCGCACGACTATCTGGCCAAGCCGGTCGATGCCGACCAGGTCGTGCAGGCCCTGCTCGGCGAGGCCGGCGACACCGATGAAGATCCCGACGCGCCGCTGGAAGTCCACACGCCGCCGCTCAAGCGCCTGGAATGGGAGCACATTCAGCGCGTGCTGACCGAGTGCAACGGCAACATCTCCGAGACTGCGCGCCGCCTCGGCCTGCACCGCCGCACCCTGCAGCGCAAGCTGTCCAAGCGGCCGGTTCGCGAATCGCAGTAAACCCGCGTCCAGCGCATCGCGCCCGCTGCGGCGGGCGCCGTGTCGTCACCTGCCGCGTCCGCAAGACACCGCGCCGGATGAGCCGGTATCGGATCAGACGCGCCTGAACCGGACGACGCCGGATGAACCGGCGCAGCGGAATGCAGCACACCTCGCCCTCCCTTGGCCGTCGGGGCGATGGCCGGCGTCAGCCGTCGTTGCGGCGGCGTTCGGGCGACGTGCGCACCATGGTTTGGATCAGGCGTTCGAGCATCGTCGCCGTATCGGCGCAGCGCCCGCTGTGCACCGGCGAGGTCTGGATGATCGTGCTGCGTGGCGCGGTCAGCCAGTGGAAGCGCTCGCGCGGGCGCAGTCGGCCGATCGGGCCGGCTCCGGCGCCGCCTTCGCAGATCGCGCGGAAGGCGTCCAGATGGCGACGGACCGCATCCAGATCGACATCCGGCGAAAGCGCCCGCAGGCGCTCCTCGTCCAGCTCGATGCGCGCGGCCAGAAAATCGCCGGACTTGGAGCACACCACCGCACCGGCGTTGACGAACTCGCCGCGCTCCACCCGCGGCACCACGCGGATGAGCGCGTAGTCATAGGCCGCGTGCACGGATCGCCTCCTCGACGAAGGCGCGCGGCGCTTCGAGCCGCCTGCGCAGATACATGGCGTAGGCGCGCCGCTGCGCAGCCGCATCGCCGAATGCGTGCGGATGCTCCAGCCACGACGCCGGCACCTGGTCGAGCACGCGCTGGATGGTGGACGCGTCGAGCAGCGGCGCAAGCCGCGCATCGGCCTGCCTCAACTCGTTGGCGAACGGCAGCAGCACGTGATCGGCGATGCGCGTGAAAGGCGTCGCCGCGCGCTCGATCGAGCCATCCCAGCCGTGATGGAAATACAGCGCGGCGCCGTGGTCGATCAACCACGGTCGCCCATGCCAGGTCAGCAGGTTGGCGTTGCGTGGCGTGCGATCCACGTTGCTGACGAAGGCGTCGAACCAGACGATCGCCGATGCCAGCGCCGGATCGATGGGATCGGCGACCGGATCGAAGGTGATCGATCCGGGCAGATAGTCGAGCGCGAGGTTCAGGCCCGCGCTGGCGCGGATCAGCTCCTGGATTTCGGGATCGGGCTCGGTCCGTGCGAGGTCGGCATCCAGCTCGACCTGCACGATTTCCGGCACCGGCAAGCCCAGCGTACGCGCCAGTTCGCCGCAGACCAGCTCGGCCACAAGCGCCTTCGCGCCTTGTCCCGCGCCGCGGAACTTGAGCACGTACAGGCCGTCGTCATCGCCCTCGACGATAGCAGGCAGCGAACCGCCCTCGCGCAACGGCGTGACATAGCGCGTTGCCGCGATCGTCCGCATGCCGCGCCCGATCCGGGGCTTACTCGACGACCTTGGCGTCGTCGAGGATGGCGACATGCATCTTGCCGTCCTTGTCGACCCAGCCGCGGTACATGC
>JASLGB010000380.1 GCA_030150315.1 Dokdonella sp.
GCGACGGCCGCGTTCCGCCGGAGTGCGGGGCGCGGCGCATCAGTAGAGGCAGTTGCGGTGGAGCGGAAAACGGTGCGGGGTGGATCGCCGGCTCCCGGATGGAGCCGGACGGATCAGCGGTGCAGATGGCCGGAAGATTCCGGCTGGTAGCTGATGGCGGCGATGCGCAGGGCGATCTGGCGGCCGCCGGGCATCGGCCAGCGGATGGTGGCGCCGACGCGCAGGCCGAGGATGGCGCTGCCGACCGGAGCCAGCACGGAAACCTTGCCCGGATCGCCATCCGCTTCGCGCGGATAGACCAGGGTCAGCTCGTGTTCTTCGCCGCTGTCTTCGTCGACGACCTTGACGGTCGAGTTCATCGTGACGACGTCGGCGGGCATCTCCTTCGGGTCGAGGATCGAGGCGCGCTCGAGTTCCGCGCGCAGCGAATCCACACCGGGAAATTGGCGGTAGGAGGGCGATTCGAGCAACGAGTCGATGCGCTCGAGGTCGAGGCTGGAGACGACGATGGGTGGTGTTGCGGACTTCATGGATGCTCCATGCGGGAGGCTCCGGAATACGGAGCGAATGGCGCGAACGTAGCCGAACGCGAAGGCTTTCTCAAACCGTCCCCGTGTCAGGGCTGGGGAGGGGCCCCGGCCGTGAACAAACCGGGCGGCAAGGCACGGAATGTCTCGACCATGCGCTGCAGCAGCGGCGTGATTGCCGAGCTGCGGCGCCACATCATCGCGATGCGGCGATGGGGTGGATGATCGCCGATCTTGATGAGGCGGATGTTCTCCGACGGCGCGACCGGCGGTTTCACGGCCAGCGCCGGCAGCAGGGTGATCCCGACGCCAGCGGCCACCATCTGCCGCAGCGTTTCCAGGCTGGTGGCGCGAAAGCCACTGCGCTCGCCGGCACCGGCGAGCTGGCAGACCTCCAGCGCCTGATCGCGCAGGCAGTGGCCGTCTTCCAGCAGCAGCAGGTCCTGCTCGGCGAGGTCGTCCAGTTCCAGCGCGGGAATCGAGGCCAGCGCATGCCCTTCCGGCACGGCGAGGATGAACTCCTCCTCGAACAGGAATTCCTGGTGCAACTGCTCGTCGTGCACCGGCAGGGCGAGGATGCCGGCATCGAGCCGGCCCTCGCGCAACTGGGTCAGGATGACTTCGGTCTTTTCTTCGGTCAGCAGCAGTTCCATGCGCGGAAATTCCGCGCGCAGCGCAGGAATCACGTGCGGTAGCAGGTAGGGGCCGAGCGTGGGGAAAATGCCGAGGCGGACGGTCGCTGAATCCGGGTCGATCGCGCGGCGCGCAATCTTGCGGATCTGCTCGATCTCGCCGAGCACCTGGCGTGCTCGCCGCACGACTTCCTTTCCGGTGTCGGTCAGCAGCGCTTTGCGCGGCTTGCGTTCGACCAGCGCGATGCCGAGTTCGTCTTCGAGTTTGCGGATCTGCGTGGACAACGTCGGCTGGCTCACGAAGCTGGCTTCGGCAGCGCGTCCGAAATGCTTGTGCTCGGCGAGGGCGACGAGGTATTGGAGATCGCGCAGATTCATCGTTTGATTGAAGCATCCAATCCATCGACTGACAATCATTGACAATGGGAATGGCGCGCCGGGTTTTTCCGCGGCGGCCACAGAATCCGCCAGCCCCGGAAGCGGCTGTGCGGCGTTGCTTCCCGTTTCCATCCAGATCAGGGGGGTTCCATGCGTGCGTGCCGGGGCTGGTGGTTGCATTGTGTCGTCCTGTTGGCGGCCGTTGCCGCGCAGGCGCAAACCGGGGTGCCGGCGCCGCTGGAGCCGTGGCGCGGCTGGGTGCAGCACGAGCGCGAATACCGCACCTGCCCGCTGATGGCGGGCAAGGCCGGCAAGGCGAAGGAAGACTTCCTCTGCGCGTGGCCGGGCGTGCTCAATGTCGTCGTCGACGCGAGCGGTGCGAGCCTCACGCAGCAGTGGCGCGTCGACGCGGAGTCGTGGCTTCCGTTGGCCGGCGACGCCGACCATTGGCCGCAGCAGGTCGTGCTGGATGGTCAGCCGGTGCCGGTGGTCAGGCGTGGCGACAGCCCGATGCTGCGTGTCGCGGCCGGCAACCACGAACTGCGCGCGCGCATTCCATGGAGCGAGCGTCCGCAGTCGCTGACGGTACCGATGCAGATCGGCGTGGTCGCGCTGAGCGTCGATGGCAAGGCCGTGGCGCCGGTACAGCGCGATGGCGACGAACTCGCACTCGGGCGTTCCGGCGGCGCCGCGCCGGAGGCCGACAATCTCGAAGTGCGCGTTTACCGGCGCCTCTCCGATGGCGTGCCGGCCACTTTGACCACGCAGATCGACCTTGGCGCTTCCGGGCAGGCGCGCGAGGAAGTCATCGGCCCGGTGCTGCCGGAAGGTTTCATGGCGCTCGCGCTCGACGGCGAATGGCCGGCCCGGCTCGATGCCGACGGCCGCCTGCGCGTGCGCGTGCAACCCGGTTACGACACGCTGACGCTGGAGGCGCGCGCGACGGTTCCGCTGGAAACGGTGGCGGCACGCCTCGCCGCCGCGCCGTGGCCGAAGCAGGAAATCTGGAGCTACGCCGCGGATGCGCACTTGCGCGTGACTGCCGCCAGCGGCGCCGTACAGGTCGATCCGGCGCAGGCCCAGGTCCCCGGCGAGTGGCACGAGTTGCCGGCATTCGCGCTCGGCGACGGCGACCGGCTCGCGATCGAGCAGCGCTCGCGCGGCCTCGCGCCGGACGAGCGCAATCGTCTCACCCTGGATCGCCAGATGTGGCTCGACTTCGACGGCGCTGGCTGGTTCGCGCGCGATCGCGTGCAGGGCGAGATGCGGCAAGGCTGGCGTTTCGATGCCGCCGCACCGTTCGTGCTCGAACGCGCGCAGGGCGGCACGGGAGTGGACGCCGAATCGCTGCTGGTCACGCGCGGTGCCGAGACAGGGCTCGGCGGCGTCGAATGGCGCACGCCGAAGGTCGATCTGTCCGCCGGCCTGCGCATCGCGTCCGCCTCGGCCAGTCTGCCGATCACCGGCTGGCAGGACAGCTTCGACCGCATCGACACCGTGCTGCATCTGCCGAACGGCTACCGCCTGCTCGGCGCGCCCGGCGCGGATCGCGCCGACGGCAGCTGGATCTCGCGCTGGACCCTGTTCGACGTGTTCCTCGCCGCCGTGCTCGCCTTGCTGGCCTGGCGCGCGCTCGGTGCGGTCGGCGGCATTGCCGCGATCGCCTATCTCGTGCTCGGCTACCAGGAAGACGGGCCGCTGTGGAGCTTGCTCGCGGTGCTCGCGCTGGTCCTCGTCGCGCGCGAATTGCCGGCTGGAAAACTCGCCACCAGCGCGCGCTGGCTGCGCAATGCGGCGTTGCTGGTGCTGGTGCTGGTCGCGCTGCCATTCGTTGCGGGGCAGGTGCGGTTGGCGCTGTATCCGCAGTTGGAGGGCGGTGCCTACTCGGCGGCCGGCTCCATGGCCGATCACGGTGACCTGAACCGTCATCGCCCCCCTGTGCAGGCGGAAGCGGCGGACGTGGCCGGCGAAGTGGTAGAGGAGGCGCCACCGTCGCCGGTGGCGGCCCCTGTCGCAGTGGAGCCGATGGCATCCGGGTCGGTGGGCAAATCCCACGGAGACGACTCGCAAGGCTTGGAAACCGTCACCGTCACCGGTTCGCGCATCCTCCAGAAAGATGTGATGGAGCGCTACGACGCCTCGACCGTGGTGCAGACCGGCGCCGGCGAACCGGCCTGGCAGCTCGGCCATCGTTACGCGCTGTCCTGGAGCGGCCCGGTGCTGCCGACGCAAG
>JASLGB010000385.1 GCA_030150315.1 Dokdonella sp.
GAGTCGCTGAAGCGCATCGAGGAGTGGTTGGCATGAAAGAGCAGCTTTTCAGCGTCCTGCGCGCACCGCACATCTCTGAAAAGAGTGCGCGTCTGCAGGAGCAGAACCAGTTCGTCTTCGAAGTCGTGCAGGGCGCGACCAAGGCCGATGTGAAGGCCGCGGTCGAAGGTCTGTTCAGCGTCGAAGTCAAGTCGGTCAATCTGGTCAACCTGAAGGGCAAGGCGCGTTCGTTCCGCAATCGCGCCGGAACCCGCAGCAACAAGCGCAAGGCGTACGTCAGCCTCGCTGACGGCCAGACCATCGACGTGACCGCCAAGGCCTAAAGATGGATGTGGGCGCGCAGGCGTCCATGGAAATCAGGAAAAAAATCATCATGGCACTGATTACAGTCAAGCCCACCTCCGCCGGACGTCGCGCAGTTGTGCGCGTGCATACGCCGGGACTCCACAAGGGTGATCCGTACCGTCCGCTGACCGAGTCGCAGTCCAAGACTGGCGGTCGCAACCACTACGGTCGCATCACCACCCGTCACAAGGGTGGTGGTTCCAAGCAGAACTATCGCATCATCGACTTCAAGCGCGACAAGGAAGGCATCGCCTGCCGCATCGAGCGCATCGAGTACGATCCGAACCGCACCGCGCACATCGCGCTGCTGCTGTTCGTCGACGGCGAGCGCCGTTACATCATCGCGCCGAAGGGCGCGAAGGTCGGCGACCAGCTGATGTCGGGCCAGGACGCGCCGATCAAGGCGGGCAACGCGCTTCCGCTGCGCAACATCCCGATCGGCTCGACGGTGCATTGCATCGAGATGAAGCCGGGCAAGGGTGCGCAGATCGCACGCTCCGCCGGTGCATCCGCCCAGCTGGTTGCGCGTGAGCAGGGCTATGCCACGCTGCGCCTTCGCTCCGGCGAAATGCGCAAGGTTCCGGCCGAGTGCCGCGCCACGATCGGTGAAGTCGGCAACTCGGAGCACAGCCTGCAGAAGCTCGGCAAGGCCGGTGCAAGCCGCTGGCGTGGCATTCGCCCGTCGGTTCGCGGTGCGGCCATGAACCCGGTCGACCATCCGCACGGTGGTGGTGAGGCCAAGGCTGGCCAGGGCAACCCGCATCCGGTGTCCCCGTGGGGCATGCCGACGAAGGGTTACAAGACACGCAAGAACAAGCGCACGACGCAGTTCATCGTTCGCGATCGTAGGGGCTAATCCATGCCACGTTCTCTGAAGAAAGGTCCGTTCGTCGATCACCACCTGCAGAAGAAGGTGGATGCGGCGAGCGCTGCAAACAACAAGCGCCCGATCAAGACGTGGTCGCGTCGTTCGATGGTCGTCCCGGAAATGGTCGGTCTCACGCTCGCAATCCACAACGGTCGCCAGCACGTCCCCGTGCTGGTGAACGAAAACATGGTCGGCCACAAGCTCGGCGAGTTTGCCGTCACGCGTACCTTCAAGGGACACGGTGGCGACAGAAAGGCCGACGGCAAGAAGTGACGGTGAGCACGATGGAAGCCAAAGCTATCCTGCGCGGTGCGCGCATTTCCCCGCAGAAGGCCCGACTGGTTGCAGACCAGGTTCGCGGCATGCCGGTTGGTCGTGCTGACAACCTTCTGCTGTTCAGCGACAAGAAGGCGGCGCACCTGATTCGCAAGGTGCTGCGCTCGGCGGTTGCCAACGCAGAAAACAACCTTGGTGCGGACGTCGACGAGTTGAAGGTCGCCCGCATCTTCGTCGACGAGGGTGTGATCATCAAGCGCATGCAGGCACGCGCCAAGGGTCGCGGCTCCCGCATTTCCAAGCGCACGAGCCACATCACCGTGGTCGTCGGCGAATAAGGAACAGGACGACAACGATGGGTCATAAAGTTCATCCCACCGGCATCCGCCTCGGCATCGCCAAGGACTGGAACTCGAAGTGGTTCGCGAACAAGCGCGAATACGCGCAGTACCTTGGGGCCGACCTCCAGGTGCGCGAACTCCTCAAGAAGAAGCTGGCGCAGGCCGGCATCTCCAAGATCCTCATCGAGCGCCCGGCCAAGACCGCGCGCGTGACGATCCACACCGCCCGCCCGGGCGTTGTGATCGGCAAGAAGGGTGAGGACATCGAGAAGCTGCGCAAGGAAGTCTCGCAGGTGATGGGCGTTCCGGCGCACATCAACGTGACCGAAGTGCGCAAGCCCGAACTGGACGCACAGCTGGTTGCCGAGTCGATCGCGCAGCAGCTTGAGCGCCGCATCATGTTCCGCCGCGCGATGAAGCGCTCGGTGCAGAACGCGATGCGCCTCGGCGCCCTGGGCATCAAGGTCAACGTCGGCGGTCGCCTCAACGGTGCCGAAATCGCGCGTTCGGAGTGGTACCGCGAAGGTCGCGTCCCGCTGCACACGCTGCGTGCGGACATCGATTACGGCTTTGCCGAGGCGAAGACCACGTACGGAATCATTGGCGTGAAGGTGTGGGTCTACAAGGGCGAGATCTTCGACCTGTACGCCTCACAGCAGGAAGCCAGCAAGGCCGAGGCGGCGGAAGAGCGTCCGCAGCGCCGTGGGCCGAAGGCGGGAGCGTAAGTCATGTTGCAACCCAAGCGCACCAAGTACCGTAAGGTTCAGAAATCCCGCAACCGCGGCCTGTCCTATGTGTCCAACAAGGTCAGCTTTGGCGAGTTCGGCCTGAAGGCGACGACGCACGGTCATCTGACCGCGCGCCAGATCGAGTCCGCGCGTCGCTGCATCACGCGCTTCGTCAAGCGCGGCGGCAAGCTCTGGATCCGCGTGTTCCCCGACAAGCCGATCTCGAAGAAGCCGATCGAAGTCCGAATGGGCAACGGCAAGGGCAACGTCGAGTTCTGGGTGGCTCCGATCCAGCCGGGTCGCATGCTGTATGAAATGGAAGGCGTCTCCGAAGCCGAGGCGCGCGAAGCGTTCCGCCTGGCTGCGGCCAAGCTTTCGGTCCAGACCCAATTTGTAAGCCGGACGGTGCTGTGATGGAACTCAAAGAACTCCGCCAGAAGAATCCGGAGCAGCTCGCCGAGCATCTCGTCGAACTGCGTCGTGAACAGTTCAACCTGCGCATGCAGAAGGGAACCGGCCAGCTCGCACAGACGCACCAGTTCCGCCGCGTCCGTCGCGAGATCGCGCAGGTCAAGCATCTGCTCGGCACGAAGAAGCAGGAGCAGTGAGATGACCGATAACGAGAAAGTCCAGCGTACCCTCGAGGGGCGCGTGGTAAGCAGCAAGATGCAGAAGACGGTCACCGTCCTGCTCGAGCGCCAGGTGCAGCATCCGCTGTACGGCAAGATCGTGCGTCGCTCGACCAAGGTGCATGCGCACGACGAGGCCGGCGAGTGCAAGGAAGGTGACGTCGTCCGCATCGCGGAATGCCGT
>JASLGB010000429.1 GCA_030150315.1 Dokdonella sp.
TAGCCGCCCATCGGGCGCACGATGACGCCGCGCTCGAACAGCTGCTTTTCCAGCGCCGCCGCGTCGTGCCCCAGATCGACCAGCACGAAATTGGTCTGCGAAGGCAGACAGCGGAAGCCGCGCCGTGCCAGCTCGCCCACCAACCACTTGCGTTCGGCGGCATTGAAGTCGCGCGCACGCTCGAGATGGGCGCGATCGGCCAATGCCGCTTCTGCGCCGGCGAGCGCCATGCTGTTGAGATTGAACGACTCGCGCATGCGTTCGAGCACGGCAACCACGCTGGCATCGGCGACGAGATAGCCGGCGCGCGCGCCGGCCAGCGCATACGCCTTGGAAAAGGTGCGCGCCACGATCAGGTTGGGATGGTGATCAACAAAGCGCATCGCCGTGCGGAGACCGTCTGCGTCGACAAATTCGTTGTAGGCCTCGTCGACGACCACCAGCACATCGCGCGGCACGCGTCGCAGGAAGCCTTCCAGCGCGTCATCGCCGAACCAGGTTCCGGTCGGATTGTTCGGATTGGCCAGATAGACCAGGCGCGTATCCGCCCGCACCGCTGCCGCAATGGCATCCAGATCGTGACCGAGCGGCGCGGTGGCATGGCTGCGCGGCAGCGCCGGCACGCAGACCGGCGGCGCGCCGGCGGCCGCGGCGGCGATCGGATACACCGCAAATCCGTATTGCGAGAACACGACCGAGTGCGCCGGATCGGCAAAGCACTGCGCCAGCATCATCAGCAGTTCGTGCGAGCCGTTGCCGAGCACGATGCGCTCGGCTGCGATATTCCAGTGGCGGGCGATCGCCGCCTTCAGCGAGGCACCGCGCGGATCGGGATAGCGATGGCACTCGGCGACAGCTGCGCGCATGGCGTCGAGGGCCAGCGGACTCGGGCCGAATCCACTCTCGTTGGAGCCCAGTTCCGCGATCCGCTCGTCGAAACGCGCGCGCAGTGCCGGAAGGTCGTGCCCCGGATCGTACGCACGCAGCGCCGCGGTCGCCGGATTGGCGAGACGCGCCGCATCGAAGCCTGCGTCGCCGGCCTCCACCCGCGCACTCACGGAACGGCAACCGGGTAGGAGCCGAGCACCTTCACCTGCGCGGAGTGATCCGTCAGTTCGGTAAGGGCGGCCTTCATGTTGTCGTCGTCGATGTGGCCGGCCAGATCGATGAAGAAGCCGTATTCCCACTTGGCCGAATGCGAGGGACGCGATTCGATGCGGTTCATGCTGATGCCGTGCCGCGCGAACGGACTGAGCACGTCGAACAGCGCGCCCGGCTTGTCATGAATGAAAACGAGAATGGAGGTGCGGTCGTGTCCGGACGGCGGGAAGATCTTGCGCCCGATGACGAGGAAGCGCGTGGTGTTGTCCTTGTCGTCCTGGATCGGCTGCATGATGACCTTCTTCAGGCCGTACACATGCCCGGCACTCTCGCCGCCGATCGCAGCGGCATCGTCGGCATTGCGTGCGCGACGCGCGCCTTCGGCATTGCTCGATACCGGAACCTTCTCGACCTTCGGCAGGTTCGCGCGCAGCCGGCCGGCGGTCTGCGCGAACGACTGCGGATGCGAATAGATGCGCTCGATGTCCTCGATGCGGCCGCTGCGCGACAGCAGGAACTGGTGCACGCGCAATTCCACTTCGCCGCAGATCCTGAGGTTGGAGGTCAGGAACATGTCCAGCGTGACCTGGATCGTGCCCTGCCCGGAATTTTCCACCGGTACCACGCCGAAATCCGCGCTGCCGGCCTCGACCTCCTGGAAGACCTCCTCGATGCTGGCCATCGGCAGGCCGTGCGCGGAGCGGCCGAAATGCTTCAGCACCGCCTGCTGGCTGAAGGTGCCTTCCGGGCCGAGATAGCCGATCTTCAGCGGCTCCTGCTGCGCGAGGCAGGCGGACATGATCTCGCGGAACACATGCACCAGCACTTCGTCGCTGAGCGGGCCCTCGTTGCGGTCGACCACCATGCGCAGCACCTGCGCCTCGCGCTCTGGCCGGTAGTAATCCACCGCCGCGGCGAGCTTGCCCTTGGCCTTGCCGACCTGATGCGCGAAGTTTGCGCGCTCGGCGATCAGGGCCTGGATCTGGCGGTCGATGCCGTCGATTCGCTCGCGCACCTGGCCAAGATCGGGCGCCTTGGCGCCACTTTCAGTCGTCTTGCTCATGTCGTTTCCCGATGATCCGTAGGTGCCGACCGCGATGACGCAGGAAGCGTCCGCGCCCGGTGATTCAACCGTTGCGCTGCGCGAAATCGCACATGAAGTCGACCAGCGCGCGCACGCCATCCAGCGGCATCGCGTTGTAGATCGAGGCACGCATGCCGCCGACCAGCTTGTGTCCCTTCAATGCCAGTAGTCCGGCCTCGGTCGACTCGCGCAGGAAGGCGTCGTTCAACTCCTCGCGCGGCAGAGTGAACGGCACGTTCATCCACGAACGTGCCGATTTCTCGACCGGGTTGCGGTAGTAGTCCGATCCGTCGATGTAGTCGTACAGATGCGCCGCCTTGGCGCGATTGCGCTCGGCCATGACCGCAACGCCGCCCTGTGCCTTGAGCCACTGGAACACCAGTCCGGCGAGATACCAGCCCCAGGTGTTTGGCGTGTTCAGCATGGAATGGTGCGCCGCGTGTTCGGCGTAGTTGAAGATCCGCGGGATGTCCTTCGGACAGCGCTGCAGCCATTCCTCGCGCACGATCATCACGACCAGCCCGGAGGGGCCAATGTTCTTCTGCGCGCCGGCATACAGCAGCGCGTAGCGCGACACGTCGAGCGGCCGCGACAGGATGTTGGAAGACACATCGCCGACCAGCGGAACATCGCCGACTTCCGGAATGTCGTGGAATTCCACGCCGCGGATCGTTTCGTTCGGCGTCACATGCACATACGCCGCGCCGGAATCGAGATCCCATTCCTGCCGTGGCGGGATGCGGTCGTACCCGGTTGCCGCCGAACTGGCCGCGATGCGGACCTTCGCCAGGGTCGCCGCTTCCTGTGCCGCCTTCTCGCCCCAGTCGCCGGTCAACACATGGTCAACGCGCTGTCCGCGCGCGAAGTTCATCGGGATCTGCGCAAATTGCTGCGTTGCACCACCCTGCAGGAACAACACCTTGTAATCCGCCGGCACGGCGAGAAGATCGCGCAGGTCACGCTCTGCCTGTTCGGCCATGGCGATGAAGTCCTTGCCGCGATGGCTGACTTCCATGACCGAAGCACGCGCGCCGCCCCATTCGAGCAGCTCGGATTGCGCCTGACGCAATACCTCTTGCGGGAGGGCGGCGAGGCCGGCGCTGAAGTTGTACTGGCGACTCAAGCGAACTCCTGGCTCGACGGCGGAAAGCACCGTGCTGGATTTCCATTATGCCGCGGCGCAACAGGGTCGCAACCGGCATGGCGTACAGTTTCTTCCGGGCCGCCGAACAAAGCTCCGCGCAGGTAGACCTGCCACCGGCAATCG
>JASLGB010000430.1 GCA_030150315.1 Dokdonella sp.
CGCAGGCGACGAAGAACCAAGAATGAGGCAGCTGAGACCTGCTCTCGATGCCACGGTCGCGCAACCAAGCTTCGGCAGCCGCCTCGGTCAACGTCAACAGCGGCAGCCTTGCCTCATGGTAGCGCCAAGGCCAGTGAACCAGATCATGCGCCTGCACGTGCAACCGCTCGGCCTTGTCCAGCAGCGCCGAAATTTGCTGACGCTTGGGCGACGCCTCATATCCCGGTGTTCCACCGATGACCAATGCCGCCATCGCGGCCGGCCCACGGGTCAGGAATGCGCGTCGATCCATGCTCACCTCCCCAATGACGGATGCCATGGAGAGTGCCCATCCCGCATCTCACCGCGCGAGACTCACACCCCGATCGCCTCACGCAACTGCACGGATACCGGCTTGCCCGCAGTATTCGCGTCCGTCGCCATCAGGAACACGCAACGACCGCCGCTGGCGGCGGCCCAGACGCGGCCGATCGTGTCCTTCTCGCACGAGTCGTCGTTGCTGATGCGGTCGCCGCCCTTGTACTCGACGACGAACAGGCGACCGTCGTCGAGTTCGGCGACGAAATCGGGATAGAAACGATCGCTCGACGTCGGCAACCAGAACGCCGCATCCGGCTGTCGTTCCAAGTTGCGTATCCAGCGCCGCACCGGCGGCAAGCGGTCGATCTCGATCGCGCAGGCGGTTTCCTCGGCCTCGATTTCCGGTTTCAGTTCGCCGGGCAACGGGTAATAGTGCTTGTTGAAGCGGAACCGTCCCGCATACAGCCAGCGCGCCGGATAGCGTTGCGGGTCGAAGTGGAAACCCGTGATGCCGTCGAGTCGAGCCTTGCCCTCGCCCGGCATCAACGATTGCTGGAATGCCTGGTCGCGCTGCGCCGACAACAGCCTGCGCAGTTGCGCGGCAGCGGCAGCGGCCAGGTCGTTCAGATGGCGCGCCAGATACGCCGGCTCGAAGCCCTGCCGCTGCAAACCGTCGAGCACGCGACCGAGCCACGCGATCATGTCCGGCTGCAGGATCGCCGCCTGACGCAAGCGCGCGTCGAGCGCGCGGATCACGTCTTCGCGACGTACCACGTAGCCGCCGCCATCATCGAGGTCGAGTTGCGGTTCGCGCTCCTCGCGCACGGCAAGCTTGCCGCGCTCGATGTCGATCAAGTAGGGCTTTTTCGCGTCGGCGCGCTCGAAGCCCGGCAAATCGCCCGGCAGGCCGGCCAACGAATAGTCGACCAATTCCGCCAGCAACTCCGGCTCGTACAGGTGCAGCTCGCCCTGTACCGACAACAGCAACTGCGGAACGACCGCGAACGCCTCGCCGCGCTCGCTCGGCGCACACGCAACGAGCACGCGCGCCTCATGGCGCTGCAACTGCGCCTGCACTCTTTCACGCTCGCGCTTCGGCGCGGCGGCGACCAGCGCGTCGCGCGTCGCCACTTCCACCACGCCAATCACCGTCACGCGCACGTCGTCGCCGTCGATCGCTTCCACGCGCACCTGCGCGGGCGCCACGGCGGCGAGCGCGCGTGCGATCTCGGGCGTTGCCTCGAACTCGGTTTCCACCTTCGCCGGTTCCGGTGGACGCGGCGCGAACAGATCGTCGTCCAGCGTCGCCTGCACGGCCTGCGCCGCTTCCATGCGCTCAAAGCCCATGCTGACGAGGCGGTCGGCGAGCTGATCGGCCACCTGCGCGGTGCGCATTCCGCACATATGCGCATAGGCGCGATTGAGCGCATCCGACACGCGCCGCTTCGCATACGGCATGCGCAAAACGCGGCCAAGCAACTGCTCCATGTCCTTCGCCGAACGGATGTTCTGCACGGTGCAGAACACGTAGGCGAACGAACAGTCCCAGCCCTCCTTGAGCGCTTCGACGGTGATGACGAAGTCGATCGGGCAATCGCGCCGGAACAGGTCGACGCCGTCGAGTTCGCGCTGGTTGCCGGTGGCGACTGCGATGCGTTTCTCGTCGACGTGCAATTGGTCGACGAGATGTGTCTTCAACACCTCCACCGTCGCCTCGCCGCCTTTCGGTTCGGCCTGGAACAGCACGATCGGGCGCACGTAGTCCGCTTCCGATAGCGCCTCCGCCGCCAGCTTCTCGCGCGTCAGCACCGCATCGCGCACGGCCTCCTGCCAGTTCGGATGCGGCGCCAGCACGATCGGCAGCTTGATCATGTCGGCTGCCTTCAGCTCCTGCGCGGACACCGAATACAGCACGTTCTGATCGGGCAGCGGCGTCGCGGTCCATTCGACGACGCAGGCCGGGCGAATGCGCTCCAGCACGGCCAGCGACAATTTCGACTGCGCGTTGTGCGCCTCGTCCATGATCACGATCGGCCGATGCCACGCCAGCAGGTTGGCGAAGCTGGCCTTGATGCGGCCGAGATCGCCGCGCGACAGGTACGGCTGTGCCGCGAGATCGTTTTCGCCCACGCGCTCGAAAAACGCCGCATCCGGCGCGCTGGCGAAATGCGGCGCGAAATCCTCGTGATAGGCGTATACCTCGCGCGCGGCGGTGTTCTCCACGCGCAAGGTCTGCACGGTGCCGACGACGACGATCGCGCGCCGGCCGATGTCGTGCGCGCGAATCTGCCGGCAATCGGCGATATCGAGCACCAGCAACGCATCGTCCGGCCAATGATCGAGCAATGCCTGCCGATACGGATGGCCGGGCGTCTTCAGCGCATCGAGCGTCTGCGCGCGGATCGTGTTGCTCGGCACCAGCCACAACGCGATCGGCGCGCGCGTGCCGACGTAGTCGCGCGCGGCGATGTCGATCGCGTGCGCGGCCATCAGCGTCTTGCCGCCACCGGTGGGAATGCGGATGCAGGCGACGGGAATCTCCGGCTTGTCCGCCGCGAATGGCCGGTACCAGCTCGTCGGCGCATTCTCGCCCATGGCCTGCCGGCGCGCCGCGTCGAACGCGATTTGCAGGCTTGCCTGCGTGTCGCCGCCGCGCGCGCCGGTGAGGAATGCAGACAGCGCGCCAAGCGCTTCCTGCTGGTAGGTCTTGAGCT
>JASLGB010000432.1 GCA_030150315.1 Dokdonella sp.
GCGCGCGGCCGCTGCAGGAACAGCCGATCGTCGAGCGGCTCCAGCCGCCGTCCGAGGGCGGCAAATCCTTCGTCGAGCACCCGCGGCGGGGGTGGCGGCGGCTCCAGCCGCTCGGCGCAGCGCTCCGCGAACTGCTCGCCCAACCGCGAGGCGATCGTCGCCGCGCGGTAATAGCGCTGCATGAACTGCTCCACCGCCAAGGTGCCGCCGGCCTCGTCGCGGTAGCCCAGATCCGCAGCGAGGCGGCGCTGGTGATCGAACAACAGCCGATCCTCGGCGCGCCCCGCGGCCAGATGCAGCGCAAAACGGGCGCGCCACAGCGTCGCCTCGGATCGTTCCAGCGCGGCGCGCTCGGTTGCATCCAGCAAACCGCGCTCCACCATCGCGGCAAAGCTGCCTGCATCGGCGAGACGCAGGCCGAGCCAGCGCATCAGATCCAGTGTGCGCAAACCGCCGGGACTTTCCTTGAGGTTCGGCTCCAGGTTGTAGGCGGTGTCGTCGTAGCGCGTATGCCGCGTGGCCTGCTCCGCCCGCTTCGCCGCGAAGAAAGCCGCCGCTGGCCACAACGCCGGATTCTCCACGATCGCACGCAGCCCTTGCGCCAGCACGGGCTCTCCGGCCAACAGCCGGTGCTCGAGCAAGGCCGTGAACACCGCGACATCCTGCGCCGCCAGATCGCGGCATTGCGCCAGCGTGCGCACCGCATGCCCCGGCTTCAGCCCGATGTCCCAGAGACAGGCGAAGAACGCCTCCAGCGCGCGTGCCTGGCGCCCCAGCGCGTCGGCATCCACCAGTGCCAGCAGGTCGATGTCGGAATGCGGAAACAACACGCCGCGGCCAAAGCCGCCGACGGCAACCAGCGCGCAGCCGGGCGCCTCGCCGACACAGGCACGCCAGACGTGCCGGACAACATCGCCGATGGCCTCGGCGCGGCGGTGCACGAGATCGCGCGCGCACATGCCTTCGCGGAAGGCCAGCGCAAGACCGCGATCCAGATCGCCAAGCACCTGGCGCAATGCCAGCCGCGCCTCGGGCGATACGCCGCTGCGCGGTATCGCAGGCGGCAGGCGCGGCAACGAAGGCAGGGCGCGCGAGGTATCGGTGGGCATGCGCCCTACTTTATCAGGGCAGGCAAGGTGCCTTGCGCGATGTCCGGCAAGGCCTCCAGCCGCTCCCGGCGCAACGAGAATCCGGACGCCGGGAATCAGGCCACGTCAGGCCACGGCGTCAGGATTTCATAGCCGTCGTCGGTCACCGCGATCGTGTGTTCCCACTGCGCCGACAAGGTGTGGTCCTTGGTCACCACGGTCCAGCCGTCGGGCAGAAGTCGCGTTTGCGGCTTGCCGGCGTTGATCATCGGCTCGACCGTGAACGTCATGCCCTTCTGCAGCTTCATGCCGGCGCCGGCATGGCCGTAGTGCAGCACCTGCGGGTCTTCGTGATAGATGCGGCCGATGCCGTGGCCGCAGTATTCGCGCACGACCGAGTAGCCGCGCGACTCGGCATGCTTCTGGATCACGTGGCCGATGTCGCCGAGCGTGGCACCGGGACGAACCTGCTCGATGCCGAGCAGCATCGCCTCGCGCGTCGTGTCGACAAGGCGCTTGGCCAGCACCGACGGCGTGCCGACGAAGTACATGCGGCTGGTGTCTCCGTGCCAGCCATCCTTGATGACGGTGACGTCGATATTGACGATGTCGCCATCCTTCAGGACCTTGCCGGGATTGGGAATGCCGTGGCAGATGACGTGGTTGACCGACGTGCACAGGGTCTTCGGAAAGCCCTTGTAGCCGACGTTGGCTGGAATGGCCTTCTGCACATTGACGATGTGCTCATGGGCGAGGCGATCCAGATCTTCGGTGCTGACACCGGGCTTCACGTGCGGCACCAGCATTGCCAGCACCTCCGCGGCCAGGCGGCCGGCGACGCGCATGCTCTCGATCTCTTCCGGGGTTTTGATGGTAACGGCCATGATTTCTCGACAGTAAAACGGTGGCGCAGGAAAGCCACGCGGGCTATAATCTTACGGTTGCGCGAAGCGGCTTTCGCAAGCCATTGATGCGCAACGAAAGATGCGACCCCGCGGGCAATCTGCAAGGTCGCCATGGCCGATGACCCATCCGGGCATCGGCCAAATCCGCACACGCACCGTCACCGCGTTCGGGGTGCCCCTCCAAGGGGTCGCACGCGGCGGGTTCGTGGAGGTTCAACCCCGGGCAACGCCGCACAACCATATCGCGGCCTGCCCTTGCATTGGAGTTTCACCATGCCTCAGGTCACCATGCGTCAGATGCTCGAAGCGGGCGTCCATTTCGGCCACCAGACGCGTTACTGGAATCCGAAGATGGCTCCGTACATCTTCGGCGCGCGCGGCAAGATCCACATCATCAACCTCGAGAAGACGCTGCCGCTGTTCACGGACGCGATGAACTTCATCTCGGGCCTGGCGCAGAAGCGCGGCACGATCCTGTTCGTCGGCACCAAGCGCTCGGCGCGCGAAGCGATCAAGGAAGAAGCGGCGCGCTGCGGCATGCCGTACATCTCGCAGCGCTGGCTCGGCGGCATGCTGACCAACTTCCGCACGGTCAAGCAGTCCGTCGCGCGCCTGAAGGAGCTGGAAAACCTCGAGACCGACGGCAGCCTCGGCCGCCTGGTCAAGCATGAAATCCTCGGCCTGCAGCGCGAGCGCGAGAAGCTGCAGAACTCGCTCGGCGGCATCAAGGACATGGGACGCCTGCCGGACGCGCTGCAGGCCGAGGATCTCGTGCTTGACCAGGCGGTTGATGCTGCCGTCGG
>JASLGB010000437.1 GCA_030150315.1 Dokdonella sp.
GAAGCGTTTTCCAAGGGATTGAACTCGGTCACGGCGCAGTTTGCGCAGACCGTGACCGATGCCAATGGTCGCCGCGGCGACGAGTCGCGCGGCACGCTGGCGCTGGAAGCGCCGCGCCAGTTCCGCTGGGAGACGAAGCAGCCCTACGAGCAGGTGATCGTGGCCGACGGCGCGCGCGTGTGGATCTACGAGCCGGATCTCGAGCAGGTTTCCGTGCGCAACCAGAGCTCGGAAGAGGCGCAAAGTCCGCTGACCGTGCTGACCGACCTGTCGCAACTGGACAGCCAGTTCAGCACCCGCGAAGGCGGCGAGCGCGACGGCCTGGCATGGCTGCGGCTGACCTCGAAGGCGAAGGAGCCGGAGTTCGAGTTTGCCGAGCTCGGTTTCGATGCCAACCGCCTCGTGCGGATGCGCTTCCAGGACCAGCTCGGCAATACGACGGAAATCCGCTTCGACGACTGGAAGCGCAACCCGTCCCTGCCGGCGTCGATGTTCCGCTTCACGCCGCCGAAGGGTGTGGATGTGGTGGGCGACCTGCGCCCCGAGGCGGAAGTCCGCCCCTTGCAGGATTGATCGACCGGCCGCGGCGCGCCGACGCGCCACGGCCGGTCCGCGTCGTGCATCCCGTATGATTCGCGCATGTCCCGCCGCAAGACTTCCCGCCCCGGCTCCGGCCTGTTCGGCGAATCCGATGCCCTGAAACCGCTGGCCGAGCGCATGCGTCCGAGTTCGCTCGACGAGGTGGTGGGGCAGTCGCGCCTGCTTGGCCAGAACTCGCCGCTGCGGCGTGCGATCGAAGGCGGCCATGTGCACTCGATGGTGCTGTGGGGGCCGCCGGGCTGTGGCAAGACCACGCTGGCAATGCTGCTGGCGCGCTACGCCGAGGCCGAATTCGTCGCGATTTCCGCCGTGCTCTCGGGGCTGGCGGAAGTGCGCGCGGCATTGGCCGAGGCCGAGGCGCGGCATGCGCAAGGCGTGCGCACGCTGCTGTTCGTCGACGAGGTGCACCGCTTCAACAAGGTGCAGCAGGACGCCTTCTTGCCGCATATCGAGCGCGGCGTGATCGTGTTCGTCGGCGCCACCACGGAAAACCCGTCGTTCGAGCTGAACTCCGCGTTGCTGTCGCGCTGCCGCGTGCACGTGCTCGAATCGGTGCCGGCGGCGGCGATCGAGCAGGCGTTGGAGCGTGCGCTGCAGGACTGCGATCGCGGCCTCGGCAAGCGCTCGTTGCGCGTCGACGACGGCGCGCTGGCGACGATGGCGCAGGCGGCCGATGGCGATGTGCGGCGTGCGCTGACCTTCCTCGAAATCGCCGCGGAGCTGTGCGACGACGGCGTCATCGACGAAGCCGCGCTGGCACAGGTGCTGGCCGACCGCACGCAGCGTTTCGACAAGCGAGGCGAGCAGTTCTACGACCAGATTTCGGCACTGCACAAGTCGGTGCGTTCGTCCGATGCGGACGCCGCCATCTACTGGCTGGCGCGCATGCTCGAAGGCGGCTGCGATCCGACCTATTTGATCCGGCGCATGACGATCATGGCCGTCGAGGACGTGGGCCTGGCCGATCCGCGCGCGTGGCGCATGGCGCTGGATGCGTGGGACACGTTCGACCGCGTCGGTGCGCCGGAAGGCCACCTTGCGCTGGCGGATCTGGCGGTCTATCTCGCCGTCGCGCCAAAGAGCAATTCCGGCTACAAGGCGCTCGCCAATGCGCGCGCCGCGATTGCCGCAACCGGTACGCTGGAGGTGCCCATGCATCTGCGCAATGCGCCGACGAAAATGATGAAAGGCCTAGGCTACGGCAAAGGCTACCAGTACGACCACGATGTCGAAGGCGGCGTCGCGCTCGATCAGCAATGCCTGCCGGATGCGCTCGACGGCGCGACTTTCTACACGCCGACCGACCGCGGGCTGGAAAGCCGATTCCGCGAGAAGTTCGAGCACTTGCGCCAGCAACGGCGCGAGGCGCGCACGCGTCGTCGTCCCTGAGGCGCCGGAAGGCGCCGCCACTGGCGGGGCGGCGGAGGAGTGTCGTCAGCGCGTCTCGAAACCGTCCTTGAAGATCGTGTCGTCGATTTCCGGTGCGCAGGTCACGGCGATGTCGGTGACATCGGCGCTGACGGTGCCGTTGCCGTTGTGGATGGTGCAGGCGAGGCCGTCCGGTTGCGATGCCAGGGTAACGGAGTAGGTCGATCCCCACGGGCGCGTGCCGGGGAATTCGAACGAGGCGGCGCCAGGTGCGATGGCCTGAGGACTGCCGCCGTCCAGCTGCAATTGGAGGCCGCTTGCGGTCAGCCCGCTGATGCTGCCGCCGATGCGGTGCTGGTCCGGCGCGAAGGTGGCCGTGAGGCTGCAATTGGACGTCAGTGCCGAGGTCGTATAGACCGGCGCCAGGAACGAGCCGGGGCAGCCGCTGACGTCATCGACATGATGGCCGGTCGCCGGCGTCAGCGTGAACTGCAAGCTGCTGCCGGCGGCAACGGTCTGCGGCGTGGCTGGTGCGATCGAGCCGTTGCCGACTGCGACCGGCGTGGCGGTCACGCTGCCGGACGGCGGCGGAACCTCGATGAACACCGCATCCGGCGTGCCCGGCGTGCCGCCGTTGAGCGCATTGCGGCCTTGCACGTAGACCAGATGCCGTCCGGGAGCCAGTCCGCTCAGGTCGATCTGGCCGGTCACGGTTTCGGTCTTGCCGTCGAAACTGCCGTCGCCTGCGGATAGTGCGATCGGTATCGCCATCGGATCCCAAGGCAGGCGATCGACATAGGCGTTCGCGCCCTGAATCGCGTAGGACGTCTGCGTTCCGTTGCTGGTGTTGTAGCGCACGTCGTCGATGGTCGCGGCGATCGTGACGTAGAGGCCGGCGGCACCCTGCGTGGGCGCGCTGGCGCTGAGGTTGTAGGCATCCGGGCCGGAAGGCAGCTTGTACGGCGCAGCGGCGGCGCGCGCGGCGTATTTCAATGCGGCCAGATTCTTCGGCAAGGTGGCGTTGTTGAACGAGGTGCACGATTCGAAAAAGCTGGTACCCAGTTCGATCGTGTAGGACGGGG
Source organism: Dokdonella sp. (assembly GCA_030150315.1). Classification (GTDB taxonomy): domain Bacteria; phylum Pseudomonadota; class Gammaproteobacteria; order Xanthomonadales; family Rhodanobacteraceae; genus Dokdonella_A. The sequence goes on from JASLGB010000437.1 coordinate 3,051, forward strand.
CGCCGAGTACGCCATAGAACGTGTCGTCGGTGGTGCCGTCGG
>JASLGB010000057.1 GCA_030150315.1 Dokdonella sp.
GTTGAAGTCCGGCATCTTCAGCGAGACCTGGGCCTCGCCCTTGGCATCGAGCTGGACCGCGCCGGAGAACAGATCCACCGTCAGCACCTTGGCGGTCGGGCGCCGCGCCTGCGGCAGCGCGTCGAGGGCCATGTCGCCGCCGTAGCGCAGGCGCGCGGTGTTGCCGTCGAAACTCTCGATGACGCGGCCATACAGGTCGTAGGCATCGATGCCGAGCGCACGCTGCGCGAAGAACCAGGCAATCGCATCCGGGCGCACGAAGCGCGTGATGTTGAGAATGCCGACATCCACCGCCGATACCGTCACATAGGCCTTCTTGCCGGCCAGCGCGGGCGCCTTCACCGTTACCGGCAGGTCGGTTTCCGGCTTCATCAGCTTCGGCGCATCGAGCGAAACCTCGATCTTGCGATCGGCGCGGTCGATCGGCACGAAGGCTTCGCCGACGGCACGCGCCGGCGTGATCTTCTCGGCCGCCGAGCCGCCGCGGAACACGAGTGCGGTGACGTAGACGTCGTGGCGCTCCCAGTCCTCCGTGACCGGAATGTCGAACGTCGCACCAGGGCGCGCGTCGATGTTGCGGGTGTAGAGCAGCTTGTCCGACTCAACGATGAGCAGGCCGGGGCCCGCCTGCGGCGGCGTCACCGTGATCTTCAGCGTGTCGCCGGCACGGTAGCTTGGCTTGTCCAGCGCCAGCTTGACCTTGTCCGGTCGCGCTTCGCTGCCGCGGTTGTCATCGCTCCAGCTCCAGCCGGCGAAGAAGGGCAGGCGCGTGGTGAGGCCGGTGGCCGGATCGAGGATTTCAAGGCGGTAGTTGCCCCAGTCCACCGGCACGTCGAATTTCGCGGCCTTGCCGGCTTCGACGTCGATCTCGCGCGAGTCGGTGTTCTCGAAGCGGTCGCTGTAGTCGAAGCGCCAGCCGCTGTTGCTGTCGAAGGTCCAGCGGTAGTCGCGGTGTTCGCGCACCAGGGTCATCTTGAGTTTCGAGCCGGCGAGCAGGTCGCCGTTCGCGTTGGCGCGGATCAGCTCGAAACCGGCGCGTGCGCGCGCATCCGAGCCCTCGCTCAGGTTGAACAGCGGGCGCACGCCGACCAGTGCGTCGGCTGGCCAGACGGTGCGCTTGAGGTTGCGCGTGACCGTGCGTCCGCCGGTTTCATACACGCTGCCGGAGAGGATCGCGGCGATCGGGGCGGCCGGCTTGGCTGCCTCGGGGATCGCGATGTCCTGCTGCAGATGACCGTGCTCGTCGAGCTGGGTCTCGACCACGTCGCGCGCTTCCTTCGGCAGCTCGATCGTCGGGTCGCCGAAGTAGAAATCCTTCTTCGACTCGATCGGATGCTGGTCCGCCGACAGCGTCAGGCGCGCGGTGAAACGGTTGCCGGCGGCGGGCGCGCCGTAGAGGTAGTCGCCCTGGACTTCGAGCGCGAGCGGCTGACCCGGCTGGAGCGTTTCCTGTTTCGTCGACAGGTCGAGCTTGAGGCGTTCGGGCAGGAATTCCTCGATGCGGACGCTGATGCCCTGCACGGATTCCTTCGCCTTCGGGTCGGTGCGGAATTCGACCTGCCAGCGTCCGGTCGGCGCATCGGCGGGGATCTCACGCGACCACTCGAAGTAGTTCAGGTCTTTCGGATCGAGCTGCGCCTGCGCATAGGGGCGGCCGTCGGGCTGCTTCAGCGTGACGAACAGCGGCTGTGGCTTGATCGGGTTGCCGTCGAAGTCGCGCAGCAGGGCGGACAGGCGGATCGTTTCACCCGGGCGGTAGAGGTCGCGGCCGGACCACGCGAACACCTCGAACCACTGCTGCTTGCGGCCGGAAACGGCGAAATCGGACAGATCCAGCGCCGGCTGGTTGAACGGCAGCAGCGACACGTCCTTGCCGGAGCGCGCGACCAGCACGTGGTCGGCCTGCAGCGTCCATGCGATCTGCGCGTTGCCGTCCGGGCCGGTCTTTCCCGACACCACGCTCTCGCCCTTCGGGTCGAGGATGGAAACATCCACGCCGGCCAGCGCGGTGCCGGTCTTGAGCGAGGCGGCATGGACGAACAGCGTATCCTTGTAGGCGCGCGTGTGCAGGCCGACATCGCTGACGAAGAAGAAGCTGGTTTCGTACTCCTCGCCAAAGCTGCCGGCGCGCTTCATCACCGCGAAATACAGGCCCGGCTGCGACAGCTCGGCAATGTTCTGGATCGGCAGGTAATTGAGCGTGCGCTCGTTTTCCTTTCCGGTCAGGACGAAGCGATTGGAATAGACCGAGTCGGCAATGCGTGCGACCGGCTTGCCCTGGCGGTACCAGTAGTCCGAGTCGAGCTCGTAGCCGCCGCGTTTGCCGTTCTTCTGGTAGGCGGCGAAGAAGTTGGCCACTTCCTTGTCCTGCACGCGCAGGAATTCGACATCCACCTCGCGCACGTTCACCGACACGACCGGCAGGCCGCGCGTTTCGCGCGCCGGCAGGACGCTGCCCTGTGAGGCGAACGCGGCGGCCGGCTGCAGCGGGCCGGCGTGGACCTCGCGGCTGATCGCGCTGCCCAGCGTCTTGCCATCGGTGGCGGCCAGCTCGGGCTTGATGTCCACGCTGTAGGTGCGATCGGCCTGCACATAGGGGAAGCGCAGGGTGCGGCCGTCGTCGTCGAGCGCCCAGCTGCCCTGTACCGCGGCGCCTTTGTCGTCCTTGACCGTGATGAGCGTGTCGAAGGCCTGCGTGCCGACCAGCGCTTGCGTGAATACGAGGGCGAGCGAGGGCTGTCCCTGATACGGCTCGGGGCCGGCCGATGCCAGTGTGAACCCCTGGGCGGTTTCCGTCTTGGCCTGCTCCGCCGCTACCGGCTTCTTGCCCTGGACATCGGGCACGCCGGTGTCCTTGCGGCCGCAACCGGCCAGCGGAATGGACAGCGCGACAAGCATGGCAAGGCCGACGCGCTGGAACAGGCGCATGGGTGAACGCAACTCCATTGTGTACTCCCCGGAAAAGTGTGCCGCGATTATAGCGGTACGCTCATGGCCGACTGCGGATCGGCGCAGGCGTTTTTTCGGGCAATCGGCGGGCGCGGATCGGGGGCGCGTGGCGTGAGCCGCTAGTCGTCAGCCGGGCCTGGCTTCACGTAAGCTGGGTCGTCGCCACGCGCTGCCCAGGGAGAATCGCATGCTTGTCCTTCTCATCGGTTTGGCCGGATTCCTTGGCCTGCATTGCGTGCGCATCGTCGCGCCGGCGTGGCGAGAGGCGCGTATCGCGCGCATGGGAGAAGGCGCGTGGAAGGGCCTGTACAGCGTGGCCTCGCTGGTTTTCTTCGTGCTGATGGTCTGGGGTTACGGCTTGGCGCGGCAGCATCCGGTGCTGGTCTGGGTGACGCCGATGGGACTGCGCCATCTCGGCATGGCCCTGGTCGCGGTGGCGTTCGTGCTGTTGGCCGCCGCGTATGTGCCAGACAATGCGATCAAGGCGCGGTTGCGCCATCCGATGATCCTCGGCGTCAAGCTGTGGGCCTTCGCGCATCTGCTCATGAGTGGCTGGCTGCACTCGATGGTCGTGTTCGGTGCGTTCCTGGTCTGGGCGATTGCCGACTTCGCCAGCGCGCGCCGCCGCGCTGTGCAGCCTGCCGTCGGCAAGTCGTCTGCCGCCATGACCGTCCTGACCGTAGTGGGCGGGCTTGTCTTCTGTGCCGTGTTCGCCCTGTGGTTGCACCGCTGGCTGATCGGTATCGCGCCTTTCCCCGGCGGCTGAGCGCGTTGCGGCGAGGGACGTACAGCGCGGCGCCCGCCGTTTCAGTGCAGGAATAGCCGTTCGGTCAATCGCGTCAGCGGCGTTTCCAGCGTGCGCAGGACGCGTGAGGGCAGGTCGAGCGGCTTCAGCAGCATCTTCACGGTCATTTCCGCGGGCAGGTGGCGCCGCAGCAGGTCGCGCGCCTGCGTGGTGGCGCGGCGGCAGGCTTCCTCGTCCGCGGCAAGCTCGGGATGGCGCGTGACGAAGACGTGGCGTAGCGCGATGTCGCTGTCCTCGTCGCGGATCTCCAGCACGCGCCGCAGCACTGCCCGGAACACGCGCCAGCGACCGATGCCGTCGCGCTGCCGGTAGCGCAGGAAATGCTGGTGGAAGTAGCCGTAGTGGCGCACTTCGTCCTTGCGGATGCGGTCGGTCAGTGTGCGCAGCACCGGTTCGGGGGCAAGCGTGTTGAGGGCGCGGTACAGGCTGGCGGTACCGGTCTCGACCACGCAACGCGCGGCCAGCTCGAGACCGCGGTCGCTTTCCAGCTGCGCTGCCGTGCACAGGCGGCCGTATTCCTTCCAGAACGCGTCGAAACCGCTGTCCCAGTCGAACTCCGGCCAGACGCAGCGCACATAGGTCGCCAGCGCACGGCCGTGCTGCAGTTCCTCGTGTTCCCAGTGTCCGGCGAGCCAGTCCTGCAGCTCGGCATCGCCGTCGAAATGTTCGACCAGGTTGCGCGTGTAGAGATCGGAGCCGCTCTCGACGAAGGAGGAGCTGGCAAGAAGGAGGAACAAGTTTTCGTTGTCGCGGATGCGCTCGATATCGATGCGATCGAAACCGATGCTGTCGAGCGACCAGGGCAGGGCGCGCGCGTGGTTCATCGACGATCCCGTCTGTTGGCTGGAAGTTCCGGCGTGGAGCCGGTCCTGTCATTCCCGACGGGTTCCGGCGCCAAGGCCGGCAGCCCGTCGGGCGGAAATATGACCGATCCGAAATCCAAAGCTCAAACGGGCGGGAGTGAAGCGTTCAGCTTCGGCGCAACCATTCCAGGCGCGCTTCGCTGCCTTCGTCAGTGGTCAGCAGGTATTTTGCGGTCGGCAGCCAGGCCTCAATCGACTGGTCGAACTGCCACGGCGTGTTGACGATCGCCATGCCGCAACCGTTGAGGCGCAGCGGGGAATGGTCCGGGTGGATCAACAGTTCGGCCACCAGCACATCGCCCGGCGCATTGCGCAGCCAGCGATGGAACGGAATCAGCACGTCGCGCTTCTTGATCGGGTACCACACCGCGTAGATCGCGTTCGGCCAGCGCCGGAAGGCTTCGTCCAGTGCTTTCTGGATCGCCGCGTATTCGCCGCCCTGGGCCTCGAAGGGTGGATCGATCAGGACCAGTCCGCGTTTCTGCTCGGGAGGCAGCAAGGCCTTGAGCGCCTCGTAGCCGTCGCGCTGGTGGACTGCCAGGCGCGAGTCGCCGCGCAGTGCGGCGCGCAGTGCGGTGGCTTCTGCGGGCTGCAGCTCGCACAGGATGGCGCGGTCCTGCTTGCGCAGAAGGGAGCGGGCCAGCAGCGGCGAGCCGGGATAGGCGGACAGTTCCTCCGCGCTGTTGCCGTGCAGTGCGAGTACGCGGTCGAGATAGTCGGCCAGTGCGGTCGGCAGGTCGCGGCGGGCCTCCAGCAACTGGCGCACGCCGTCGTCGGCCTCGCCCGTGCGCAAGGCTTCGTCGCCGCGCAGGTCGTACAGGCCGCGGCCGGCATGTGTGTCGAAGTAGCAGAAGGCGGCGTCCTTGGCGCGCAAGGCGTCAAGCAGGCCGATGAGGATGGTGTGTTTGAACACGTCGGCAAAATTGCCGGCGTGGAAGGCGTGGCGATAGTTCATGGCGTGCGCAGCTTGCGGTGGAAGCGGCGTCGCGTAAATAGCCGGGCCGCCCCGACATGACGATTGTCCAGTTACGCCGGCCGGGTCGACCCGCTACGCTGCGCTTTTTTCGGGGGGAGAAACCATGCGCATCCTGCTCAAATGGCTGGCCGGGCTGGCGCTGTTGCTGGCGCTCGTCGTCGGTGTCGCGTTCGTCCACGTCTGGTATTTCAAGCCGTACAAGATCGACTGGTTCTACGGTCGGATCTTTGCCCAGTTCGCGCTGCAAAGCCCGGAAATGCTGAGCAGCATGCGCATCCTGCCGGGCTGGGCCGATTTCTACAGCCGCAAGCTGGACGATGCCTCGCCGGAGCACGAAGAGGCGATGGCGCGCTTGGTGAAAGACGGCGCGCAGACCCTGCATCGCTACGATCGCGACGCGATGGACGAGCAGGGGCGCCTGTCCTACGACGTGCTCGACTACTTCCTGTCGATCCAGATCGAGGGCGACCGCTTCCGCCTCCACGACTTCCCGGTCAACCAGATGTTCGGTGTGCAGTCGAACCTGCCGAACTTCATGGCGCAGACGCATCAGGTCAAGGACGCGGCCGAGGCGGATGCCTATATCGCCAGGCTGGACCTGTTCCCGACCCGATTCGCGCAGGTGATCGAAGGCCTGAAGCGGCGCGAGACGAAGGGTGTCATCCCGCCGAAGTTCACGGTCGACGGCGTGCTGGAGCAGATGAACGGCTTCATCGGCATGCCGGCGAAGCAGAACATGCTGTACACGACCTTCAGGGAAAAGCTCGATGAGATCGCGCCGGAGTCGCTGCCGCAGCAAAAGCGCGACGAACTGCTGGCCCGGGTCGAGAACTCGATCGATCAGCGCGTCTATCCCGCGTATCGCTCGCTGATCGGCTACTTCACCGCACTGCAGCCGAAGGCGCAGAAGAACGAAGGCGCCTGGAGCCTGCCCGATGGCGATGCGTACTACGCCTGGTGCGTGCGCATGCATACGACCTCGGACATGACGCCGGAACAGGTGCACGGGCTGGGGCTTTCCGAGGTGCAGCGGATTGCGGGTGAGATGGACGCGATCCTGCGCGATCAGGGCCTGGAATACGGCTCGATCGGCGCGCGCGTGCAGCAGCTCGCGCAGGCGCCGGATGCGACGTATCCGAACACGCCCGATGGCAAGGCGGCGATGCTGAAGCAGTATCAGGCCATTCTCGACGACATCGACGCCAATCTCGGCGATGCCTTCAACGTGCGCCCGAAACTGGGCGTCGAGGTGAAGGCGGTGCCCGAGTTCTCCGAGAAGACGGCGCCGGGTGCGTACTACGAAGGCGGGGCGTTCGACGGCTCCCGCCCCGGTGTGTTCTACGCCAACATGCGCGATACCGCCGAAACGCCGAAGTTCACGATGCGCACGCTGGCCTATCACGAGGGCATTCCGGGGCATCACTTCCAGATCGCGATCGCGCAGGAACTCACCGGCGTGCCGTTCTTCCGTCGCGTGCTGCCTTTCACCGCGTACTCGGAAGGCTGGGCGCTGTACGCCGAGCGTGTGGCGTGGGAGATGGGATTCCAGAACGATCCCCTCGACAACCTCGGCCGCCTGCGCGACGAGATGATGCGCGCCGTGCGCCTCGTGGTCGATTCGGGCATCCACTACAAGCACTGGACACGCGAGCAGGCCATCGCCTACATGATGGACAACACCGGCATGGCCGAGTCGGACGTGACCGCGGAGATCGAGCGCTATTTCGTCGCGCCGGGTCAGGCGCTGGCCTACAAGGCCGGCATGCTGAAGATGCTGGAGTTGCGCGAGCGCGCGAAGCAGGCGTTGGGACCGAAGTTCAAGCTCGGCTCGTTCCACGACCAGGTGCTGACGCACGGCGCGCTGCCGATGGCCTTGCTGGAGCGGGTGATCGACGACTACATCCAGCGTGCCGGTGGCGCGTGACAGCCGTCACGAACGATGCCTGACGCCGCTCCCTGACTACCCGGGCGGCCTTCGGCGACGATCCTCCCGCACCATCGGGGTGCGGGAGGCGTGCCATGAAGGTCTCGATTCCGGAGTTGTCGCCATCGCTGCAGGCCAGTCTTGGGAAGTACCCGACGCTGCTGCTGGTTCTTGCCGCGGCGTGGCTGCTGGCACGCGGTCTGAAGGACCTTTTCTGGACTCTGTTCGGTCTGTACTGGGCTTTCCACGCACTGTGCGTGGCCGGATTTTTCCGGTGAACGTGACGCGAACCACTCACCACGCAACCGGCCGGAGGACGCGACGGGCGCGCCTCCGGCCTGCGCATCAACCGTCGAATCCGTTACGGAAGATGATGTCGGCGGAGATGTCCGGGTAGTAGGCCACCCGCATGCCGCAGAACTGCAGGGAGGACGACGATTGCCCGAGCCTCACCAGCAGCTGCCTGGCGAACTCCTGGTTGTCGACGACGATGTTCAGCTGCGGGCTCAACTCGGAGTCGAAGCCATTGCTGCCGCTGGTGCTGAAAAACGCTTCGTCCAGGAATTCGCTGTTTCCCGCGTAGCGGGTCAGCGCGACATCGAGATT
>JASLGB010000089.1 GCA_030150315.1 Dokdonella sp.
CGCCGTGAATGGTCAGGTCACCGGTCACCTTCAGGTGATCCTTGGCGCCCTTCTCGACCTTCGTGCTCTTGAACGTCGCCAGCGGGAACTGCTTGGCGTCGAAGAAATCCTCCGCCTTCAGGTGGTCGTTGAACTTGGCGACGTTGCTGTTGATGCTGTCGACCTTGATGCTGACTTCCACCGAGGACTTCGTGGGATCGGCCGGGTCGTAGTGCAGCGTGCCTTCGACCGATCCAAACTGCGCGGTCGGGTTGGAGAAGCCGAAATGGTTCCACTGCAGGACCACCTGCGTGTGCGCCGGATCCAGCGTGTAGGTTGCCGGGGCAGCGAAGGCGGTGGTGGCCGCGAGCGACATCGCAGCGGCGAGGGCAATGCGACGGATCATGGGAATCTCCTTGCGTCTGGGGAAGGACCGCGATGCCGTGGCATGCGACGGTGCGACAAAAGAATGACGCCTTCAGCCGCCCCCGACAATCGTCCGTCCCGGGAAACATCGTTTCCCGTGAGAAACAACAATCCCTGCATTGTCGTCCGCTCGCGACGAACGTGTTTCCCGCACGACTTGTGAGCGCCCGTTTCCGGTGCAGGCGAGCCTCGGCTAACCTGCGCCCATGAATCCCACTTTAACGACCTGCTGGATCATCAGCGACGGCGCTGCCGGCAACGAGAACCAATGCCTCGCGCTGGCCCGCGCGCTCGGGCTGGCTCCGCGTGTGGTGCGCATCCGCCTGCGCCAGCCCTGGGCCGCGTTCGCGCCGCACCTGACCGCCGGCGCGGCGCACGCCATCGTCGATTCGGACGGCGCCGTGCTGACGCCGCCCTGGCCCGACTTCGCCATCGGCTGCGGCCGCCGCGCGGCGCTGGTCACGCGCATGCTGCGCAGCTGGAGCGGCGGCCGCTGCTTCACCGTGCAGATCCTCGATCCGCGCATCGACAGCGGCGCCTTCGATCTGGTCATCGCTCCGCAGCACGACCGCATCGACGGCGCCAACGTGATCGGCAGCATCGGCGCGCTGAATGCGGTCGATGCCGACTGGCTCGCCGCGGGCCGCACGCGCTTCGCCTCGTTCGCGCAGCTGCCGGCCCCGCGTACCGCCGTGCTGATCGGCGGCAGCAACCGCGCGCAGACACTGGATGGCGCCTATTTCGACGCCCTGCTGGAACGGCTCGAAGCACATCATGCCGCGCACGGCGGCAGCTTTCTGGCCAGCGTCTCGCGGCGCACGCCGCCCGCCCTCGCGGCGCGCCTGCGCGCGACGTTCGCGCGCCTGCCGGGGCATTTCTGGGACGGCAGCGGCGACAACCCCTACGCCGGCTTCCTCGGCTGGGCCGACCGCATTGTGGTCACGCCCGATTCGGTCAACATGCTGTCGGAGGCGTGTGCCACCGGAAAGCCTGTCTACACGTTCGCGCCGCGGCCGATCGCAGGAAAGCTGGCCACCTTCCACGCCAAACTGGCCGGAAGCGGCCATCTGCGCCGCCTCGATGCATCGCGCCCGAGTGCGCCGCAACCGCCGCCGCTGGCGGAAACGGCAGCCATCGCGGAGGTGGTGTTCGAGCGCTGGTCGCGGCGCGCGACGGTGCGCTGACGCATTCGGGACTTTCGACCCGTTCTAGACCCTGCGCGAGCGCCTATGCTCGCCGGTCAACGTCCGTCGGAGTTCCCCATGTCCTCGATCCGCTCGCCCCTGTTTCGACCGCTCACCCTCGCCGCCACCATCGCGCTCGTCTGCGGAACGGCCCACGCCGCCGACAAGAACGAGGCGAAGTGGGACGTCAACGCGGCGCACGGCCCGACCAAGACGGTTAAGTTCACCACCGCCGAGGGCACCTGGCTCGATCTCGACGTCAGCCCGGATGGCCGCCAGATCGTGTTCAGCCTGCTTGGCGACCTGTACCTGCTGCCGATCGAGGGCGGCACGGCCAAGCGCCTCACCTCGGGCCCGGCGTGGGAAGTGCAACCGCGCTTTTCGCCGGACGGCAAGGAAGTCGCGTTCACGTCCGACCGCGGCGGTGGCAACAACCTGTGGCGCATCGCCGTTGGCGGCGGCACGCCGACGCAGGTCACGAAGGAAGACTTCCGCCTGCTCAACAACCCGGCGTGGACGCCGGATGGCCAGTACCTGATCGGCCGCAAGCATTTCACCGGACAGCGTTCTCTCGGCGCGGGCGAGCTGTGGATGTACCACAAGACCGGTGGCGGCGGCCTGCAGCTGACCAAGCAGAAGAACGACCAGCAGGATCTGGGCGAACCGGCGGTCAGCGCCGACGGGCGCTGGGTCTACTACTCCGAGGACGTCACGCAAGGCCCGTACTTCCAGTACAACAAGAACCCGCACGACGTGATCTACGCGGTGAAGCGCCTCGATCGCCAGACCGGCGACACCGAAACCATCGTCGCCACGCCCGGCGGCGCGGTGCGCCCGCAGCCGTCGCCGGACGGCAAGTCGCTGGCCTTCGTCAAGCGCGTTCGCGACAAGAGCGTGCTGCATGTGGCTGACCTGGCGACCGGCGACGTGCGCCCGCTGTGGGACGGGCTTTCGCACGATATGCAGGAAGCCTGGGCCGTGTTCGGCCCGTATGCGAACTACGCCTGGACGCCCGACTCCCGCCAACTGGTGATCTGGGCCAAGGGCAAGCTCTGGCGTGTCGATGCCGAAAAGGGCACGCCGACACAGATTCCGTTCAGTGCCGCAGTCGAGCAGACCGTCGCGCAGCCGCTGCGTTTCGAGCAGACGCTGGAGCAAGGCAGCTTCCAGCCGAAGATGATCCGCGACGTGGCGACCAGCCCGGACGGCAAGACGCTGGTGTTCCACGCCGTCGGCCACCTGTGGACCAAGTCGCTGCCGAACGGCGCGCCGCAGCGCCTGAGCGGAGACGCCGCGCAGTTCGAGTA
>JASLGB010000114.1 GCA_030150315.1 Dokdonella sp.
GAGCGCCTGATGTTTTAGGGCGCTCCGTCAGCCCAGTGCTGGAGGAGCGCCCCGATGGCCGACCCACGGGCCGGCCGGGCATACTGCTGTTGCAGCGACCTGCGCACTGGCGCTGTTTGCCTGGCCTGATCCGTGCTTCCACGGATTGAATGCAACCCCGGCCCACCATGTCCAATATTGTCGAGTCCACGCTGGCTCGCGGTGACGCAAAGAAGCTCGTCGGTCGCATATACCGGCTACGCATGGTGGGTCTTGGGCTGGGCGCGATCGCCGTCGGCGCCGTCCTGCACCAGAACGACGCTGCGCCCTGGGTCTGGCTGCTTTTGCTGTTCAACGGCTATCTGTGGCCGCATCTCGCGTGGTGGATGGCGTCGCGCTCGGCCTCCCCGGTGCGTGTCGAACATCGCAACCTGGTCATCGATTCCGCCATGGGCGGCGTCTGGGTCGTGTTGATGCAGTTCAGCCTCGTGCCGAGCATCGTGGTGATGACGATGCTGTCGATGGACAAGGTGGGCGTCGGCGGCTGGCGCCTGTTGCTGCGCTCGTCGCTGGCGGCGGTACTTGCCGGTGGCGTGGTGCTGCTGATCTGCCTGCTGCATGGCGGGTGGCTGCTGCGGCCCGAAGCGCGGATGTCCACCATCCTGGCCACGTTCCCGCTGCTGGTGGTCTACCCCTTGCTGATCAGCGCCGCTTCGCATGGCGTGGCGGTGCGTGAGCGGTCGCAGCGGCGCGAATTGCAGCGGCTCGCTGCGGTGGATCCGGCCACCGGGTTGTTGAACCGGCCGAGCTGGGAGCATTCCGTTGTGCTCGAGCTGGCGCGCATGCAACGTCATGACGTGCCGGCCACGCTGATGATGATCGACATCGACCACTTCAAGCACATCAACGACAACTACGGCCATCCGGTTGGCGATGAGGTGATTCGCGTCATGGCGCGCGCGATCGGGACCTGCATCCGCGAGGGCGATGTGGTTTGCCGGTATGGCGGGGACGAGTTCGGCCTCCTTCTCGTCAACGCTTCCGCCGGTGCTGCGCTGGCCACCGCGGAGCGCTTGCGCACCCGCGCCGCGGCGGCCACTTTCGCCGCCGCCCCCGGATTGCGCTGCTCGGTCAGCATCGGTCTTGGCACCGCCAAGCGTGACCTTGCCGATGCGCGCGCCTGGATCGAGCGCGCCGATGCCGCGCTGTATCGGGCCAAAACAGCAGGGAGGAATCGCATTTGCGTGGACGAGGGTCCGCCGGAGGAGCCGGTACTTCCGTCACTTCAAAATGATCGTTAGCGCTGGCTGACTTTTGCGAGTATGATGCGCGCACTGTGTTTGCAAGGGTCACTGTGAATCGTGGCCCGATGCGGTTGATCCTCGGCGATCCGCTCCATCGATTCAGCCCCGCTAGCTCCCTGCAACCCAGTCTCGACGCGGAAGGTTCCGCTGTCGCGATGTTCAATTGTGTTTTCAGGAGTTATGCAGATGTCGATTCGTCAGACCGGTACCGTCAAGTGGTTCAACGACGCCAAGGGTTTCGGTTTCATTACGCCGGAGAGCGGCCCCGACCTGTTCGTGCATTTCCGCGCGATCCAGGGCGCTGGCTTCCGCTCGCTGCAGGAAGGCCAGAAGGTTTCCTTCGTGGCCGTGCAGGGCCAGAAGGGCATGCAGGCTGATCAGGTTCAGGTCATTTCCTGATTCCGTCGCCAGTGCGTGTCTGAAAAACCCGGGCCAAGGCCCGGGTTTTTTTTCGCCTGCGTTCCGCTTGCCGCTTGCGGAGCGAGGGAGCGGCGTCAACCGTGGCCGCGTGCGTCGCGCGGGCGATCGAGCCGCCCACCGGGCCGGCCATCAACGCCAGCGGACGTGGCCGTCGATGACGGTGTGCGTCTGTCCGCCGACCCAGATGGCCGCGTCGCGGCCGGCTTCGTCCTTGTCGATGTGGATCTGCAGCGAGGCATCGCGGTCGATCTCGCGTCCCTGGCTGACGCGATAGCCGCGTGCAAGCGGGCCTTGCGGCTCGCACAGGGCGATCCATGCGGCGATCAGGCCGTTGGCTGCGCCGGAGGCGGGGTCTTCGACGATGCCGACACCGGCCGGAAACGCGCGCACGACGACGTCATAGCCCGCTTCCGGTGCTTCCGCTGCCCGGCGCGCGAACACGCACAGGCCGAGCGAGCCGGTTTCGCGCGCGAGCGCGCCGATCGCGGCGTGGTCGGGTTTCCAGTTGCGCAGCGCGTCCTCGCTGGCGAATTCGGCCACCCACCAGCGGCGACCGCCTTCGACGCAGGCTGGCGGCAGCGCGCCCAGCGTGACGCCGTGCAGCAGGCCGGACAGGGCATGGGCATCCACTCCCTCGCGCACGACGCGCGCGCCCGGAGCCTGCACGAACAATTGACGCGCCTCGCCTTGGCCTTCGATGCGGATCGGCAGCAATCCGGCGCCGCATTCCTGCAGCAGCAGGCCGTCTCGCGGTTCGGCGTAGCCGGTCTGGAGCACTGCGTGTGCGCTGCCGACTGTCGGATGTCCGGCGAATGGAATTTCCTTCGTCGGGGTGAAGATGCGCAGCCGATAGCTTGCGCGCGGGTCGGTCGGCGCCAGCACGAAGGTGGTTTCGACCAGATCGGTCCAGTGCGCGAAGCGCTGCATGGCTTCGTCGCTCCAGTCATCGGCGCCAAGAACCACGCCGAGTGGATTTCCGCCTCCGGCACGTGCACAGAACACATCGAGCTGGAGGAATCGCGAAGTCGTCATTTTGTTCAGGCAGCCGTTCGGGGCGCGGATGATATCGTCGAGCCTTCATTTCCGCTTGGAGTATCGCGATGTCACAGCCCTACGATATTGCCGTGATCGTTGGCAGCCTGCGCAAGGAGTCGTTCAATCGCAAGCTCGCGAATGCGCTGATCGCGCAGGCGCCGGCTTCGCTGAAGCTGGGCATGGTCGAGATCGGCGACCTGCCGCTCTACAACCAGGATCTGGATACCGATACGCCGCCGGCGCCGTGGCGCGCCTTCCGTGAGCGCATGGCGCATGCACAGGGCGTCATCTTCGTGACGCCGGAATACAACCGCTCGATCCCCGCCGCGATCAAGAACGCGATCGACGTCGGTTCGCGGCCGTACGGAAAAAGCATCTGGGCCGGAAAGCCCGGCGCGGTCGTGAGCGCATCGCCGGGTGCGATGGGTGGTTTCGGTGCCAACCACCAGCTGCGCCAGGCCTGCGTATTCCTCGACATCCCGTTGCTGCAGCAGCCGGAGATGTACATCGGCGGCGTGGACAAGCTGTTCGACGAACACGGCACGCTGGTCAACGACTCGACGAAGGGATTCCTCGACAAGTTCCTCGCCGCCTACGCGGCGTGGGTTGCCCGTCTGCTGGATGGAAAGCCGCGCACCTGAGCGGGGCTGCGCGACGCGACGCGGCGGCTACAGCCAGCCGCGTCGCTTGAACCACAGGAATGGCAGCACCACGCTGAGCACGATCGCGACCAGCGCCGCCGGATAGCCCAACGGCTGCTTCAACTCCGGCATCCCGACGTAGTTCATGCCCCAGATGCCGGCGAGGATCATCGGCGGTGCCGATACCACCGATGCCACGGTCATCAGCTTCATGACTTCGTTCTGCTCGATGTTGATGAAGCCGAGTGCGGCATCGAGCAGGAATTGCAGCTTGTCGGTCAGGTGGCCGTCGAGTTCGCCGAGCGAATCGAGGTCGCGGTGCAGGATGCGCAGCTCGGCCTGCGTCGCCTTGTCGATCCACTCGGGCGCGTGTTCCTGCGCGAAGGTGACGATACGTTCCAGCCCGGTGACGGACAGGTGGATGCGCGTCAGGCTGTTCTCCAGCTCGCCGATCTCGCCGAGGATGCCGTTGAGCACGTGCGTGGAATGCCGGCCATGGCAGAGCACGCGGCCGGACAGCTGGCCCGTTTCGGCAATGACTCCCTCGAGGTGGTCGGCGGCATGCCCGACCAGGCCCTGCATCAGCATCA
>JASLGB010000147.1 GCA_030150315.1 Dokdonella sp.
GTTCAAGCTCGGCTTCGACACCGTCGACGCGTTGACCGGCCCGCTGGTCGGCCGCCCGAAATCGGCGACCTATCGCACCGCCGACGTGGTCGGCCTCGACACCATGGCCCACGTCATCAAGACGATGGCCGACACGCTGCCGAACGATCCCTGGCATGCGTATTTCCAGTCGCCCGCGTGGCTGTCGGCCCTGATCGAAAAGGGCGCGCTCGGCCAGAAAACCGGCGCTGGCATCTACACCAAGCGCGGCAAGGACATCGTCGTCCTCGACCTCGCCAAGCAGGACTACGTCCCGAGCGGCGCCAAGCCATCCGATGAGGTCGCCGCAATCCTCGAGATCAGGAATCCGAGCGAGAAGTTCGGCAAGCTGCGTGCATCCAGCGACCCGCAGGCGCAGTTCCTGTGGGCGGTTTTCCGCGACCTGTTCCACTACAGCGCCTTCCATCTCGGCGACATCGCCGAAACCGCACGCGACGTCGATTTCGCGATCCGCTGGGGCTACGGCTGGAAGCTGGGGCCATTCGAGACCTGGCAGTCGGCCGGCTGGGCCGAAGTGGCCAAATGGATCGGCGAGGACATTGCCGCCGGCAAGGCGATGAGCAAGGCGCCGCTGCCGGAGTGGGTCGGCAAGATCGACGGCGTGCACCATGCCGACGGCTCGTATTCGCCGCAGACCGGAACCTATGTGCCGCGTTCGACGCACCCGGTGTACTCGCGCCAGATTTTCCCGGATGCGCTTATCGGCGAGATCTTCGATACCGGCACCACGTTGTGGGAGAACGACGGCGTGCGCCTGTGGTCGCTCGGCGACGACGGCGTCGGCATCCTCTCGTTCAAGACCAAGATGAACACGGTCAATGACGCCGTGCTCGACGGTATGCAGCAGGCCATCGACTACGCCGAGAAGAACCTCAAGGCCGTCGTGATCTGGCAGGACAGCGACAAGGCGTTCTCCGCCGGCGCCGACCTCAAGGGCATGGTCGGTTTCGTGCAGAGCGGCCAGATGGAAAAGCTCGAATCGATGATCGAGAACTTCCAGAAAACGAGCATGCGCCTGAAGTACTCGCTGGTGCCGGTGGTCGCAGCGGTGCGCGGACTCGCGCTCGGCGGCGGCTGCGAGTTCCAGATGCACTGCGCACGCACGGTGGCCGCGCTGGAAAGCTACATCGGTCTCGTCGAGGCTGGCGTCGGCCTGCTGCCGGCCGGCGGCGGCCTGAAGGAACTGGCCGTGCGCGCCTCGCAGGAATCCGTCAACGGCGAGGTGTTCCCGGAAATCCAGCGCCTGTTCGAGACCGTCGCGCAGGCAAAAACATCCGGCAGCGCGTTCGAAGCCAAGCAGCTCGGCCTGCTGCGTGCGGACGACATCGTCGTGTTCAACGGTTTCGAGTTGTTGTACGTGGCGAAGAAAGTCGCCGCGACGATGGCCGACACCGGCTGGCGCCCGCCGCTGCCGGCACGGAACATCACCGTCGCCGGAGACACCGGTCTGGCGACCCTGAAAACGGCCTTGGTCAACATGCTCGAAGGCCGCTTCATTTCCGAGCACGACAACGCCATCGCGACGCGGATCGGCGACGTGCTGTGCGGCGGCGGGATCGAACGCGGCTCGCAGGTCGACGAGGAATGGCTGCTCGACCTCGAGCGCAAGCATTTCTTCGAACTCGCGCAGATGCCCAAGACGCAGGAACGCATCGCGCACACGCTGACGACTGGCAAACCCCTTCGCAACTGAGACGACGAGGAATCCCTCCATGAGCAAGCAAACCCAGGACGCCTACATCGTCTCCGCCGTGCGCACTCCGGTTGGCAAGGCGCCGCGCGGCGTGTTCCGCAACACCCGCCCGGACGATCTGCTCGCGCACGTGCTGCGCGCTGCCGTCGCGCAGGCACCGGGCGTTGACCCGGCGCGCATCGGCGACGCCATCATCGGTTGCGCGATGCCCGAGGCCGAGCAAGGCATGAACGTCGCGCGCATCGGCGTGCTGCTCGCCGGCCTGCCCGACACCCTGCCCGCGGTAACCGTCAACCGCTTCTGCTCCTCCGGCCTGCAGGCGATCGCGATGGCGGCCGATCGCATCCGCCTCGGCGAAGCCGACCTGATGCTGGCCGGCGGCACCGAGTCGATGAGCATGGTGCCGATGATGGGCAACAAGATCGCGATGAATCCGGCCGTGTTCGAGGACGGCAACGTCGCCATCGCCTACGGCATGGGCATCACCGCCGAGAAGGTTGCCGAGCAGTGGAAGGTCAGCCGTGAAGACCAGGACGCATTCGCGCTCGCTTCGCACCAGAAAGCGCTCGCCGCGATCGCGGCCGGCGAGTTCACCGACGAGATCGTGCCGTTCCGCCTCGACGATCACTACCCGGACCTCACCACGCACACGATCCGCACCGACGACCGCGTCGTGTCGATCGACGAGGGCCCGCGCAAGGACACCAGCCTGGAAGGCCTCGCCAAGCTGCGCCCGGTGTTCCGCATGGGCGGCAGCGTGACGGCCGGCAACTCCTCGCAGATGTCCGACGGCGCAGGCGCCTTGTTGCTGGCCAGCGAAAAGGCGGTCAAGGAATTCGGCCTGACTCCGCTCGCGCGCTTCGTCGGATTCTCGGTCGCCGGCGTCAAGCCCGAGATCATGGGCATCGGCCCGATCGCGGCGATCCCCAAGGCGCTCGATGTCGCCGGCATCGGCAAGGAACAGCTCGACTGGATCGAACTGAACGAGGCGTTTGCCGCGCAGGCGCTGGCGGTGATCCGCGATGTCGGCCTCGACACCGGCAAGGTCAATCCGCTCGGCGGCGCGATCGCGCTGGGCCACCCGCTCGGCGCAACCGGTGCGGTGCGTGCGGCAACGCTGATCCACGGCCTGCGTCGTCGCAAGCAGAAGTACGGCATGGTCACCATGTGCATCGGCACGGGGATGGGCGCGGCGGGCATCTTCGAAGCCCTCTGAGCCAGTCCGCGCACGATCGCACGATCGCGCGCGATGGCCCTGAAACTCCGACGGCGGCCGCTCATGGCCGCCGTTTTTTCTGGTGCGTCACCCAAGTCCGGGGAGCCCGCGCCCAGCCATGCGGATGAGGCATCGCGCACTCCGCAGCGTGCCTCCCATCCGCGGTGCCGGACGGCGTCCGCCGCCCCGGATAAGTCGTCGCGCCGGCCGCGAAAAAAGTGGTTTTCAGCCGCGGGGAACGCGTTCTAGAATCGCCTCCGCACTCCCACGCCCGTGCCGTCCGATGCCCTGGATTCATCCCTGCCTGCGTTGCGGTGCCTGCTGCGCGACGTTTCGCGTGGCCTTCTACTGGGCCGAGGCGGAGCCGCATCTCGGCGGTCGCGTGCCCCGTGATCTCGCCGCAAAGCTCGACCCGCACCGACTGGTCATGCGCGGCACCGAGTCCGGCGAGGACCGCTGCGTCGCGCTGCAGGGCCAGGTCGGCCAGCGCACTGCCTGCGGCATCTACGAGCGCCGCCCCAGTCCCTGCCGCGAGCTGTGGCCCGCCTGGGAGAACGATCAGCCAAGCCCGCAATGCGACCGGGCACGGCTGCGCCACGGACTGCTGCCGCTGACGCCGGAAGACTGGCTCTCGCCGGATGCAACCGTGGCCTGAGTCGGCCGCGCGGCGACGGCGTTGCGGCCACGGAGAGCGACGCGGTCGAGAGCACCAACTCGTTCCGGCCTGGCGCAAAACCGTCTTTGCGCAGCGACGGCAAGGCAACGGAACGACCGCCGCACCACGCGACGACACACGCGCCGCCGGACATCCGTTTGCCTGCCGCTGCCGGGTTCCCGCCTACGCCATCCGCGTGCCGTTGGGCACCTCGCGCTCAATCGCGGTGACCACCACGCCGTCGTCGGTCGGGAAGCCGGTCAACAGGAATTCCGACACGAACGGGCCGATCTGTTTCGGCGGGAAATTGATCACGCCGACAATCTGCCGCCCGACCAGCTCTTCGGCGGCGTACAGATGGGTAACCTGCGCGCTGGTCTTCTTCACGCCATGCGGCCCGAAGTCCACCCAGAACTTGTAGGCCGGCTTGCGCGCCTCCGGGAACGGCTCAACCCGCAGCACGGTGCCGGCGACGATCAGGACTTTCTCGAAATCACTCCAGGCGATGTGTTCCATCGACAGGCTCCTCAGGCAATTGCGACCGGGAATGGCCGCGAAAATCGGTCGCGCGCGGAATGGCGCATGGCGCACAGGCTCATTTCAATTCCGAACGCGGGGCTGCGCCTTCGCGCTCGAGCCCGACCTGTACCCACCCCAGATTGATGCCGATCCGATTGGCCTCCGGGTTGGCCCAGGCGTAGGCCAGCGTGCCGCCGCTGGCATCGTCGACGACGGACAGCTTCAGCACAGGAATGTTTCCGTCGCGATAGGTGAGCCGCTCCAGCGCCAGCGACCATCCCGATGGTTTGCCGTCGCGCCACCGCAACGGCCAGCGACCGCTTTCGCTGGCCAGTCGCAGCCCGCGATCCATATGCCAGTCGGTGCTGTCGGCAGCGGCGTTCGGGCCGCCGCCGTTGACCGCAGCCCACCCCGTGAACCAGGCCACGCGACGCAGATCGCTGCCAGCGTCCGCGCCGCGCGCCTGATCCGCGTACAGGCGCACGCGCAACCATTCGCCGTCTGCCTCGAAAGTGATCGGCAACAGTGCCGCCTGCACTCCGAGACCGGGGACGATCGCCGCACACGCGGCAACATCCGCCTTCGCGCGCGACGACGTGCCGCGCAGGGTGCAGGCATCGAGCGCCGCCCATTGTTTCGGATCGAAGGATTTTCCCGTGCCCGGTTGCGCCTGCAGGGCGCGATGCGGCAACCAGCCCCCTGCCGCCGTGCGTTGCAATGCCCAGATGGCCTGCAACGGCTGGGCCGCGTCGAATCGAACCTGCCACAGCATCCAGTCACGCGCCGGCTGCTCCACCGCGATCACGACATGCGCAGACGCAGCCGCCGCGCCCGAAGCGCGCGC
>JASLGB010000209.1 GCA_030150315.1 Dokdonella sp.
AAGGTCGGCAACATCACATTCGAAGATTATCGCGGAAAGAATGGAACCACTCCGTTCATCGCGACCGACAAGGTCCATGCGTTCCCTGTTGGCGTTCCCGGTCTTTGGCGCACGATCTACGCCCCTGCCGATTACGAAGAAACGGTCAACACGCCGGGCCTGCCGCGCTACTCGAAGCAGTACTCGATGCCCAACGGCAAGGGGCGTCACCTCGAATCACAGATGAACGCGATCAACTACTGCGTTCGCCCCAAGTCGCTCATCCGCGGCAAGCGCACCTAGTCGTCGCCCTCGCGGCGTCGGCGGCGGTTGTCGTCGCAATGCCTGCCCGGAGCGGTTGCCGGGCAGGTCTCTCCGAACTCCATCGAGCGAGTGCAGCGTGTACGGACATCCTCCTGACCATGATCCAGCGCCACGTCGGCCCGGTATTTTGCGGCGACTGGTGAACTGGATCGTTGCCCGCTTCATGCCGGACGACGATGCGACGCTGGCGCGGCAGGCGTGGCTCGATCGCAAGATCAACTCCGCGCTGATCTACCTGTGCACGGCGGCCGTGGTGTGGATCGCGGGCACGATCATGTCGGTGCCGAACCTGGCCGCGAAGATCGACGCCATGTCGATCAAGATCGACGGCACATACCGTGCCGACGTCGCGCGTCGGGACATCGACGAAATCACCCGTCGACTGGACTCCGGCGACGCGGCCGATCGCCGGCACGACCTCGCGCTCGATGCTGTGCGCAGCCGTGTCGATCGCATCGAGTACGTCATCGAGCGTGAGCATCGCATCGAGTTCCGCCGCGCGGGCGAATCGTCGCCTTCTACCGCAACGAAGGTCACGCCATGAGTCGCGGCAAGATCATCGGTAGCTCCGTGGCGGCAGCGGCTGTGGCCGGCGGCATGGGGGCCTACTTTGAAGGCATCTTTCCCGTCGGCTATGCCGACCCTGTCGGCATACCGACGGAGTGTATCGGCGAGACCGGCCCGGGCGTGCGTGTCGGCGTACAGCGCTACACCTTTGACGAATGCGTTGCCCGGTATCAGCCGCGCCTGCAAGCCGTGTGGGACCGTGGGCTGGCGCACTGCATTCATCGGGACGTGACCGTGATGCAAGGCGGGGCGCTGATGTCCTGGGCCGACAACGTCGGTGTGTCTGCGGCCTGTGGATCGACGCTGGTTCGCATGATCAACGTCGGAGCGTCACCGGCGACGTGGTGTGCGCAGCTGGGCAGATGGAACAAGGCCACGTTGCTCGGCGTGAAAATCACCTTGCCAGGGCTCGTCACGCGCCGTGCTGCGGAGCATGAGATGTGTCTTGGTCGTGATTGGCGATCCGTCATCCAACCCGCGGCGCCGCGCGCGCCGGAGCGTGCGCCATGACCGCAGTCCTCTTGCTGCTCGTTGCGGCGACTTCGTTCTATGTCATCGGCTGGCGTCGCGGTTTTCGCGCCGGGGCCGCACCAAGGCGGAGGGCCGGGGAATGATCCGCACGCTCGCCATTGCGCTGTGCGTCACCCTTGCGTTGCTCGTTGCGCAGACCGCCCGCCTGCACCGCGTGCAGCGTGCCGTTGTCGCGGCAGATGCCGCCCTTGCCCATGCGCGCGCTGCCGCCGAATCCCAAGCCCGCGAAACGGAACGTCGGCTGGTGGATGCCGCCGCCGATGCGGCCGATCAATACGAACAAGGCAAATCCGATGCGAAAACCGCTGCTGATGCTCTGCTGGTCGATCTGCTCCATCGCAATCTCGGCATGCACCCCCGCTGGCAATGTCCGCCCGTCGCCGTCGTGCCCGCAACTGCCGCCACCGCCCGCCAGCTTGATGCAGCCGACGCGGATCGTGCCGCAAGTGCAAGCCGAATTGTTGGCGCCGCCAAGGCCTGCGAAGCGCAAGTGATCGCGTTGCAGGAATTCATCCGCGCCGAGCGGGAGGCACTGCGATGACCTGCCTCGTCCGCTGCCGCAAAGGCGATCCCTGCACGTTCGAGGCGCGCGTCAGTACCGGCATCGACGCGCGTTACACCCGCGCCCGCTTTGTTGTGCGTGATGCATGGGACGAATCGCAGCCCGTGCTGCTTGCTGCAGACGAGGCCAGCGGCATCACGATCGACCATGCAGAGTCTCGCGTCCTTGTTGTGATCGGCGCTACCCGAACCGACGCCCTGCCTGCGCTGCGCCAGCCTCGGCAAGTCGCGGCACAACTGCGTCTGGAGTCTGGCACGGATTCCGATGATCGCGTCAGTTTCGCCATCCCGTTCGAGCTGCTGCCCGAGGTCATTGGCCATGGCCCTTGACGTATCTCAGTCCCAGCCGGGCGTCACCGTCGGTGCTCGGCAAAACGTCGTCGTCGTCGCGACCGACACCACCGAGGTGACCATCGACTGCACGCAGCAGCGCGTCGATGTGCATGCCGACTGCACGCGCGTCGAGGTCGTCACCGGCGGCCCCATGGGGCCGCCGGGCGGAGCCTCGGGCGCGACCGGAGCCACCGGCCCGACTGGCTCGACCGGGCCTGCCGGCCGCGATGGGCAGATCCGGTTCACGGGTATCGGGGCGCCTCCCGCGGTGATCGTCGGGGCGAACCCCGGAGACACCTACTGCGACCTCGCTACCGGCGATGTCTACAAGCTGATCTAGGAGAAATCACGATGGCATGGGCACAGCAGGGAAACATTCGCGGGCCGGCTGGTGCGACCGGCGCGACCGGCGCAACGGGTGCGACCGGCGCGACCGGGGCGGACGGAGCCGCAATCGAGATCGCCGCCAGCGTCCCGACCTCCGGAGACCTGCCAA
>JASLGB010000392.1 GCA_030150315.1 Dokdonella sp.
GAAGCCGTGCGCACGCACATCATCGATCCGGTGCTGCCGAAGAAGTGGATCCACAAGGGCACCAAGTTCCACATCACCCCGACCGGAAAGTTCGTCATCGGCGGGCCGGTGGGCGACTGCGGCCTGACCGGCCGCAAGATCATCGTCGACACCTACGGCGGCTGGGCCCGTCACGGCGGCGGCGCGTTCTCGGGCAAGGATCCGTCCAAGGTCGACCGCTCGGCTGCCTACGCCGCGCGCTCTGTCGCCAAGTACATCGTCGCGGCCGGCATTGCCGACCGTTGCGAGGTGCAGGTGAGCTACGCGATCGGCGTCGCGCACCCGACGTCGATCTCGGTGACCACGTTCGGCACCGGCAAGATCGAGGACGAGAAGATCGAGAAGCTGATCCGCGCGCACTTCGACCTGCGTACGTACTGCATCATCCAGATGCTCGACCTGGTGCATCCGACGTACCAGGCCACGGCGAGCTATGGCCACTTCGGCCGCACGCCGCAGGAAGTGGTGACCAAGGACGGCGCCAAGTTCACCGCGTTCTCGTGGGAGAAGACCGACAAGGCGGCCGAACTGCGCAAGGCCGCCGGCCTGCGCAAGTAAGTCGCGGCCGCCGCGGACGACCCGATCGTCGGCGGCGTGCCCTTCGGCAAAAGGAAAACGGGCCGCGCAAGCGGCCCGTTTTCTTTTCCATTCCGTTTCTCCTGCCGCACGCCGGCTTCAGTCGTGCGCGGATCCGGGCGCCGGCGTGCCGGTAGCCCACGGCAGCGCGGAGGCCGGCGAGACCGGTGCCAGCCGGGCCGGCGCCCTCTCGAAGCCGTCGGCGAAGATCGTCTCCGAAATCACCGACTCCTCGACCAGAACGAAGATGTCGGTCTTGCCGTTATGGTCGTCCGCATCCGCATTGCTGGCGTCCGATTCCCACGCCATCGACAGGCCGGACGCGTTCACGGCCAGCGTGGTGCCGGCAGAGCCGTTGCTCGCCTGGATGGCACTGGCCGCCGCGGGGCTGACCAGTTGCGGTGCACCGGCGCCCGGCACGAACAGGAACACCTGCGGATAGCGGCCCAGGCCCTGCCAGCTGTTGTAGCAGGCGAGCACGACACTGGCGACATCGGAAATGGCGGTCACGCTGCAACTGTCGTACTCGGTGGTCGGCAGCATCTGCGGTCGCGGGATCGCGGTTGTCGTGCCGGCCTGGCGGTCGCGCACGTAGACGCCGCTGTTGCTCTCGATGTGTGCGCCGTCGGCGTAGCCGAGCCCGGCGTAACCGCGCATCTGGAAGCTGACGAAGCGGCCGTTCGGCGAGATCGCCGGACGCAGGGCGAACGAAGTGGTTCCGTTCGGCATCGCCGCGCTGCGGCTGATCAGTTCCGTGGTATTGGCCTGCAGGTCGCGCACGTAGACCTGGGTGCTGGTCGCACCGGGCACCATCGCGGCGCCGCAGATCATGGTCAGGTAACGGCCGCTGCCGGACAGCGCATGCGGCAAGGCCGCACAGGTGCCGCCGGACGAGCTGCCGTCGTTCTTCAGCGATGCGATCTTGACCTGGCCGGTCAGCATGTCCTTGACATAGATCTCGCCGCTGCTGCCGGCCGGTGCCGCCACGCCGTCTGTCGTGCTCGTTGACGCAAACGGCAGGTTGGACGAGCTGGACTGGAACGACACGTAACGCCCATCGGCCGAGATCGACGCGGTGTTGTCGTTGGTGCCGCCGCTCGCAGGCTGCCCGCTCGCGTCGGAGCTGGCCACCTCCAGGACGCCGGTTTGTCGATCCTTGCGCAGCACCTGCCAGTTCGGCCCGTAAGCGGTGCTGTAGGTCAGAAAGGCAACGTAGCGCCCGTCCCCGGACACCACCGGACTTTCTCCGCGAATGAGGCCACCGGTCGGCCCGATCGAAATGCCCTCCACCACGCCCGTGTCGAGATCAACGGCCAAGGCACGCGTGCCGTTGTAGTTGTCGCCCAGCCACATCTTCGAGCCGCTGGAAAACACCACGGTACGGCCGTTGGCAGATACGTCCACCGCGCTCGAGCTCTCGTTCGCCTCGCCGCCCTGCGGCGTGAGGCGTCCGTAGAGGAAATCGGCTCGGGCAACGCCGGAGGCACTGGCCAGGACGGACAGGAACAACATGAAAACCAGGGTGCGGCAGGTCGCTGCAAGGCTCATCGCGGGCTCCGTTGAAAGGACTCTGCTCCTCCATTACGCAAGCCGGCGCACGATCCCCCAACTTCCCCCGGGCCATGCACCGGACAACGGCGCGACACCGCAGGATGCACCGCGGAGTGAGCGCATTCATCGTTCAATCGCCATGAGGCGATATACTCCGCACCCCCTGCCGAGGGGCGCTGCACGTCGAACCGCATCTGCGCGGACCGACTCAGGCTCGGCGGGTGCAGGCTCCACGAGCCAACTGTGCAGCAACGGCGCCCGGACCACCCGACCCGATCCCTCGACCGCCGTACGCGGCCGACTGATTCGGTCCCGAACCGGAGCACCATTGATGAACGCCCAACCGAAAACCTTCTCCCAGGATGGCGACTACAAGATCGCCGACATCTCGCTGGCCGACTGGGGCCGCAAGGAACTGGACATCGCCGAGCACGAAATGCCGGGCCTGATGTCGATCCGCAAGAAGTACGCCGCCACCACGCCGCTCAACGGCGTGCGCGTGACCGGCTCGCTGCACATGACGATCCAGACCGCCGTGCTGATCGAGACGCTGAAGGACATCGGCGCCGACGTGCGCTGGGCGTCCTGCAACATCTTCTCCACGCAGGACCACGCCGCCGCGGCGATCGCCAAGACCGGCACGCCGGTGTTCGCGTGGAAGGGCGAGTCGCTGGAGGAATACTGGGACTGCACGCTCGACGCGCTGTCCTTCCCCGATGGCAAGGGCGGCTTCCTCGGCCCGCAACTCGTCGTCGACGACGGCGGCGACGTGACCCTGCTGATCCACAAGGGCTACGAGCTCGAAAAGGGCGACGAAAGCTGGGTCAACAGCGCCTCCGGCAGCCACGAGGAGCAGGTCATCAAGAACCTGCTCAAGCGCGTCGCCAAGGAGCGCCCGGGTTACTGGACCCGCGTCGTCGCCGACTGGAAGGGCGTGTCCGAAGAAACCACCACCGGCGTGCACCGCCTGTACCAGCTCGCCGAAGCCGGCAAGCTGCTGATCCCCGCGATCAACGTCAACGACTCGGTCACCAAGTCCAAGTTCGACAACCTCTACGGCTGCCGCGAATCGCTGGCCGACGGCCTCAAGCGCGCGATGGACGTGATGCTCGCCGGCAAGCTCGCCGTCGTCTGCGGCTACGGCGACGTCGGCAAGGGCTCGGCGCACTCGCTGCGTGCCTACGGCGCGCGCGTCGTGGTCACCGAGATCGACCCGATCAATGCGCTGCAGGCGTCGATGGAAGGCTTTGAAGTCAACACCGTCGAGTCCACGCTGGGCCGCGGCGACATCTACGTCACCACCACCGGCAACAAGGACGTGCTCACGCTCGCCCACATGCAGGCGATGAAGGATCAGGCGATCGTCTGCAACATCGGCCACTTCGACAACGAGATCCAGGTCGATGCGCTGTACGCCTCCGGCGCCACGCACACCAACATCAAGCCGCAGGTGGACAAGTACACCTTCGCCAACGGCAACAGCATCTTCCTGCTGGCCGAAGGCCGCCTGGTCAACCTGGGCTGCGCCACCGGCCACCCGAGCTTTGTGATGTCCAACTCGTTTGCCAACCAGACCCTGGCGCAGATCGACCTGTGGGCCAACAAGGACGTCTACGAAAAGACCGTCTACCGCCTGCCCAAGCAGCTGGACGAAGAAGTGGCCCGCCTGCACCTGGAAAAGATCGGCGTGGTGCTGACCAAGCTGAGCCAGGAACAGGCCGACTACATCGGCGTTCCCACCGAAGGCCCGTACAAGCCGGACCACTACCGCTACTGATCGGCCGCAAGGCGGTTTGAAGCAATGGAACACAAAGGGCGCCGCAAGGCGCCCTTTGTGTTGGCGCACGCATTCCGTGCAGGCAGTCACGCAACACCCGGTGGCCCTGTCCCTATACTCGGTCTTGTCGCCACCAGGACGTGGCTTGAGCAACCGATTCTGCCGGCATCGCTCGCCCGCCCAGCAGCCTGTGCAATACCCGCGTACGTCGCCGGGCACGGTATGGAGCAGCTGCCAGTGCAAAGGAAGGCC
>JASLGB010000254.1 GCA_030150315.1 Dokdonella sp.
CCCGATCACACCGGCCGGGACAACATTGCCTTGTCGGCGGCGCTGTACGGACTGTATGCGGAACAGCTGCGCGAGCGGCTGCCGGACATCATCGCGTTCGCTGACATTGGCCGCTACATCGACGAACCGGTGAAGCACTACTCCTCCGGCATGGTCGTGCGCCTCGGCTTCGCGGTCATCGCCACGCTCAAGCCCGACCTGCTGATCACCGACGAAGTTCTTGCCGTCGGCGACGAGTCGTTCCAGAAGAAGTGCGTGCGCTGGATGCAGGATTACCTCGACGACGGCGGCACCCTCGTGTTCGTCTCGCACAGCATGTACCACGTGCAGAAGCTGTGCCGTCATGCCTGCTGGCTGCGCGATGGCGAGGTGGCGATGAGCGGCGACGTGTTCGACGTGACGCAGGCCTATCTTGCATGGCACGAGCGGAAGTCCGCGGACGAGGTCGCGCACGGTCCGGCAGATCCGAATATCGAGTTCAGCGTCATCGACCTGCATCTCAACAATCTGCCGCACACGCGCACGCTGCTGCTGGAACACGGTGACACCTTGAAGGTTCGCGTGCGCCTGCGTTCGCGCGAAGGCAGGATCCCGTGTGTTGCCGTCGGCATCGTCCGCGCGGACGGCACGCCTGTATATGGCGTCAGCACGGAGATGGACGGCTGCGAGCCGCAGCGTACCGGCGCGGACGAATTCACCTGCGAGATCGCGTTCGACAATCTGCCGCTGTTGCCGGGCGGCTACGGCGTGCGCGCGCACGCGATGGATGCCGAAGGCGTGCGCATCTTCGACACCATCGAAGGCGGCGTCACGATACGCGGCGCGACGCGCGAATTCGGTTTGATTCGACTGCCGCACCGATGGGGCAATGGCGGCACTGGAGACGGGCCATGAGTCAGGAATCCCCGCTGCCGTTCACCGGCGAGCGCTTCACGCCCGAGTGCGTGCGCGAGATCTGGTACGAACACTGGCACCGTTACGCCTTCGCGCGTCGCTTCGCGGCCGGCAAGCGCGTGCTGGATGCCGCCTGCGGCGAAGGCTACGGCTCCGCACTGCTGGCCGATGTGGCGGCGGACGTTGTCGGCGTGGATCTGGATGCGCGCACGGTCGACCACGCGCGTTCTCGTTACGGCGACATCGAGCGTTTGCGCTACGAGGTGTCGAACGCAGCCGAGCTTCCCTTCGCGGACCGGAGCTTCGATCTGGTCGTCTCGTTCGAGACCCTGGAGCATCTGCACGCGCAAGAGCAACTGGTCGCCGGATTCGCGCGCGTCCTGTCCGACGATGGCGTGCTTCTGATTTCCTCGCCCGACAAGCGCACCTACAGCGATCTGGCCGGTTTCCGCAACGAATTCCACGTTCGCGAGCTGTACCGCGAGGAACTGCTCGATCTGCTGCGGCCGCATTTCCCCGAGGTGCGCCTGTACGGACAGAAGCTGCTGTTCCAGTCCGCGCTGTGGGCGCTTGACCAGGCGCAGGGGCCGACCGAGCTGTGCACGACCGATGCCGACGGTGGTGCGCTGTCGCCGACGCTCGACTACGCGCCGATGTATTTCATCGCCGTCTGCGCAAAGCAGGGCATGCCCGCGCACCTGCCAGGGGTGGCCTTGTTCGGCGACCGCGAGGAATCGCTCTACTCGCACTACAATCACGAAGTTCGCAAGAACATGGCCGCCGGCGCGCGCATCGCCGAGCTGGAGGCCGAACTGGAACGCCTGCGCGGCACGACTC
Source organism: Dokdonella sp. (assembly GCA_030150315.1). Lineage (GTDB taxonomy): Bacteria > Pseudomonadota > Gammaproteobacteria > Xanthomonadales > Rhodanobacteraceae > Dokdonella_A. The sequence continues at coordinate 1,732 of JASLGB010000254.1, forward strand.
GCGACGACACCGTGTCCGGCGCAGAGGCGGCCGGCAAACCCGCCCGGCGCTGGTGGCGCCGCAATCGACCAAAACCATGAGCAACGATTTCAACTACCGGATCGACTACGGCAGCATCGGCGTGACCCCGCAGACGCCGAGGCGCGCCCCCGATGCCCCCCTGTACGCCTCCGAGGACGGCACCGTCGCCTCGTTGTCGCAGAACGAGTGCGTATTCCAGGTCAAGCGCAGTGGTGAAACGCATGTGATGACCTTCCAGGTGCTGCAGGCACTGGACCAAAGCCGCGAGTTCCGCACGCTGGACGAACACATCGCGCGCATCTCGTCGGCGATTCCCGGGCTGCAGGGTCAGGGCGAGGCGGTTGCCCGCGTGGTCAGCGGACTTGTGGCGCGAAAGCTGCTGATTTCCGACGGCGAGTTCCTCGAGCGCGTCGCGCGCGGTGGCACGCGCACGACCGTGCCGATGCGCGCGGTGTTCATTCGCGCCTGCGATCGCCCGGACCAGCTCGGCCGGCTGCTCGATTCGCTGGCCGACTACGAGCGTCGCTTCCGCGCAAATCGGCACTACGTCGTCATCGACGACTCAGCCGATGCGGCGATGGCCGATCGTCATCGCGACCTCCTGCGCGAGTTCGCCCGTGCCACCGGCTGCAAGCTGAGCTATCTCGGCGCAGCGGAAAGTGCGCGTCTGGTCGAGAAGCTGGCCAAAGCCGTGCCCGATACCCGCGACGCGGCGCGCAGCCTGTTCCTGCGATCGAACGATCCGATGCAGCGCTTCGGTGGCGGGCGCGCGTGGAACCTCGCGCTGCTGCTGTCGGCCGGCGCGCGCCTGTCCCTGCTCGATGACGACAACTGCATGCCGCTGCGGCGTCCGGTCGGCGCGATCGACGGCATCGACCCGAATCCCTCGGCGCGTTCCGTCACGCGTTTCTACCGCAACCTCGACAACGCGTTCGGTGCGGGCGACGAATACGACGGCGATCCGTTCGAGCTGCATCTGGACGTCGTCGGCAATCCCTTCGGCGTGATCGGATCGGATCCGCGCTTCGCGATCCAGCGACAGGCGCTGCGCGGAATCGCACTCAGCCGCCTCGACTACCTGGATGGCGGCGCGCGCGTGCTGAGCACGCATCAGGGCGCCTATGGCAGTTCGCGCACCGAATCGGCCGTCTGGCTGTACCAGCTGCCGGCCAAGGAGCGCGCCGAATTCGTCAGCGACCGTGATGGCTACCTGCGCAACATCGAGGCAGGCAGTATCTGGTACGGCGCGACACAGGCGCATGCGTCGATGGTTTCGCCGTTCACGCCATTCGCGATGGACAATTCCGTCATGCTGCCGTGCACGAATGCACTGGGCCGCGGCGAGGACGCGCTGTTCTCCAATGTCGTGCGCCTGCTGCATCCGGATGCACTGACGATCGACCTGCCGGTCGCGATCGGCCACGCCCAGGAGTCGCAGCGCAAGCGTTCGACTAAGACGCTGGCCGCGCATACGCCGCGCTTCAACTATTTCGTTTCCGACTTCGTGCAGCGCCAGCTGCCGGAATTCAACGCCGAGGATCCGTCGCGCCGACTGGCCCTGCTCGCCGCGCACCTGCGCGACGTCGGTGCCGCCAGCGAGGCAGGGCGCCTGCGCCAGCTGCAGGAATATCTGGCCTATTCGCGCGCCGACCTGATCGATCGCCTGCAGCAGCAGTACGAGGCGGCGCAGGATGCACCGATCTACTGGCAGGCGGATCTGCGCTCCATCGTCGAGGCCAACGGCAAGGCGCTGATCGCAGCCGGTGCGCCGCGTCTGGGCGACTGGCCAGAAGGCGTGGACGCGAGCACCTGCGCGAACCAGTTGCGCGAGGATGCGAACGCGCTGGCCAGCGGTTACGAGGCATGGCCGTCGCTGTGGTCGTATGCACGCGACCAGGGCGAGCGCCTGTTGGACGCGATCTGACGCGCCGCGATGATCGTCGCGGCGGCCGCATCGATCAGCATCGTGGTGGTCGCCGCCGACAGCGGCCCGCTGCTGCTGACCTGTGTGCGATCCGTGCTGTCGCCGGCGGTGGAGCAGGGCGCGCCGATTGAGCTGATCCTTGTCGACAACGCCTCGAGCGACGGCTTCGTCGATCAGGTGTTGGCCGAATACGCCGACGAGCCGCGCCTGCGCGTGCTGCGCAACGCGAACAATCTCGGTTTCGGGCCGGCCTGCAATCTCGGCGCGGCGACGGCTTCCGGCGATACGCTGGTGTTCCTGAATCCCGATTGCGACGCGCCTCCCGGCCTGCCGTCTGCGCTGCGTCGGGCCTTGCTGGCGCATCCGGAAATCGGCCTGCTCGGCGTCTCCGTGCGCGATGCCGATGGCCAGCCGGCACGCGGCAACCGGCGGCGCGATCCGAGCCTGCGGCGCAGCGTGATGTCCCTGACCGGTCTGGCTCGGCTGGAGGCGCGCCACCCGCGCTTCGCCGGCGTGGAGATGCCGCCGTCCGCCCGCGACTCAGGCATCGAGCAGGTCGAGGCGGTTTCCGGTGCGTGCATGGCCTTGCCGCGCGCGGTGTTCGAGCAACTGGGCGGCTTCGACGAAGGCTATTTCCTGCACGCCGAAGACCTCGATCTGTGCCGTCGCGTGCGCATCGCCGGCTTGCGCGTGGCGATCGATCATTCCTTGCAACTGCTGCATGTGCAGGGCTCATCCAGCCGGCATCGGCCGGTGTTCGTCTCGCTGCACAAGCATCGCGGCATGTGGCGCTACTTCGGGAAATTCGATTCGGCGGCGCGCAATCCGCTGCTGCGCGCGTGTGTCTGGCTGGCGTTGTGGGCGCGCTTCGCGCTCGGGGCCGCAATCGCTTGGCTCAAGCGCCGCCCGCGCTGATCGCGGGCGGCGCCGGCTTGAATCAGGCCTGCTTGCGCGTCGCCGTGCGGTAGAGCAGCCACGCAATGGCTGCGAGCACGGCCAGGCCGAACCACTGGTTGAAGTGCAGGCTGGCCGGCAGCGCCAGCACGTCGGCGCGTTCGCTGACCACGATCGGAATCGCGATCGCGATACCCATCAGTGCCTCACCGGTGATCAGGCCGGCAGCGAACAGCGTGCCCGGACGGTGGATGCGATCGCGCGCGTCTTCGTCCTTGCGGTCGATGCCGTGCCAGCGCTCGACGATGTGCGCGAGCAGGCCGCCGAGGAAGATCGGCACCATCAATTCCAGCGGCAGGTAGATGCCGATCGCGGCAGCCAGAACCGGCACGCGGAAGCTGGACTTGCGTGACTTCAGCCACTCGTCGAAGGCGATGATGGCCGCGCCGACGGCGGCGCCGATGCCAATCACCGTCCACGGCAGCTTGCCGCCGAAAAGTCCCTTGGCCACCGACGCCATCAGGGTCGCCTGCGGTGCGGACAGCGGACTGGGATGCTCCGGCGTCGGCGCGCCGATGCCGTAGGCGGTCGCGAGCAGGTTCAGCACCGGCGCCATGATCAGCGCGCA
>JASLGB010000397.1 GCA_030150315.1 Dokdonella sp.
CGCCGAAACCGGACGCATCAGCATCAGGTGGCGACCACCCGGCTCCAGCGCCACGCTGGCGCCGGGTGCGAGGTCGATTCCGGCCATCTCGCGCATGCGCGCAACGCCATCCACTTCGGTGGTCTCATGGATGGACGCCGACCCGAAAGCCTTCGAGCTCACGCCCTCGACGCGGATCGGTGCATCGCCGTCGTTCTTCAGTGTGGCGTAACCGGCCAGCGCACTGGCACCGGGCGGCGCTTCACGCACCCACGCGCCGTCGACGACAAGACGTCCCTGCGCATGGGCGGCTGTGACGCTGAACAAGAGAAAAGCGGCGGCAAACAAGGTCGATGACGGTCGCATGGCATCCTCCAAGGGGGTCGCTATGATAGCCGCAACCTCCCCACCCTTCCGGGATGCGACCATGCGTCACCCACTGCTCGCCCTTGCCATGACAGCCATCGCCACTACCGCCGCCGCAGCCGATCCCGCGCTGACCATCTACCGGAGCGACGGCGATGCGCTGTTCGATTCCGGCAATGCGCCAATCCCCGATGGCCACGCCATCGTGCACGAAGCGCGCACCGTCACGCTGTCGAGCGGACGTCAGACCGTCGTCATCGGCGGCCTGCCCGCGATGCTCGACACCGAGGCCGTCGCGATCGACCTCGGCGCGAACGGCCGCGTGCTGGCCCAGCGCGTGCTGTCCGCTGGCGACGGCGGCGCAGTGGCCGCGCATCGCGGCGAGCGCATCCGCATTTCCGCGGGCGACGGCCGTGTCGTTGCCGAAGGCGTGCTCGTGGCGATCGACAACGGCAACCTCGGCGTGCGCGGCGACAACGGACAAGTGCGCTACGTCCGCGACTACGCCAGCCTCGAATTCCCCGAAAGCGCCGGCCTGCCGGGCAGCACCTTGCAAATTGCGGTCGACGGCAAGCCCGGCAGCGCCAATGCAGCCCTGACCTATCCGACCAGCGGACTCGGCTGGCGCGCGGCGTATTCGGCGCAACTGCTCGACGGCGCCTGCAAGCTGCGTCTGGATGCGCTCGCCAGCATCGCCAACCGCAGCGGCCGCGACTTCCCCGGCGCCGCGCTCAAGCTGGTCGCGGGCTCGCCAAATTTCGCCAAGGGCGGCAGCCCGCGCGCCGACAACTACATGATGATGAAGTCGATGGCGGCCGCCGCGCCGGAATCGATGCCCGAGCAATCCGCGCTCGGCGACTATCGCAGCTATGCCATCGACGGCAGTCTTGACCTGCCCGATGCCAGCGTCACCCAGGTTCCCCTGTACGGGAGTCGCGAACTGGACTGCGAGCGTCGCTGGGTGCTCGAGAACGGCAGTGCGTGGTTTCCCGCTAAGCCATTGCTGGCACCGGACGCCAGCGCCGAGGGCAGCGGCCCGATCGCCAGCCAGCTGCGTTTCGCCGCCCCAGAAAATCTTCCGGCCGGCCATCTGCGCGTACTCACGCGCGACAAGGACGGCCGCAATGAACTGCTTGGCGAAAACCGCATCGGCGATGTCGCCAAGGGCCGCGATGTCGTTGTCGCGCTCGGCGTCGCGTTCGATCTTTCGGCCGCGCGCGAGCGCACCGCGTTCAGCATCGATCGCGCCGCGCGCGAGATGAACGAAGGCTTCCGCATCACAATCACCAACTCGGGTGAATCCGTGCGCACGGTGACGGTGCGCGAACATCCCAATCGCTGGCGTGCATGGACACTCGCCTCGTCGAGCCAGAAACCCGCCGCGCAGTCGCCGGACACGCTTGAGTTCCGCGTGGCCGTTCCTGCCGGTGGCAAGGCGGTCCTCGACTACACCGTCACTTACCGCTGGGCGCCGGGCGAGGAGTAGTTCCCGGGCACGCCTCCCTTCTTCTCCAGAGACCACCCTTTCCATGCTCGATATTGTTGATCACGATTCCATCCGCGAACTGCGGCTCGTCCGGCCGCCGGTCAATGCACTCGACCCGCCCCTGGTCCGCACCTTGCGCGATGCCGTTGTTGCAGCCCCGGGCGACGGTGCCCGCGCGCTGCTCCTGTCGGGCACGCCCGGCATGTTTTCAGCCGGCCTAGACGTTCCCACGCTGCTGCAGCTCGATCGCAACGGCATGCGCGCGTTCTGGGCCGACTTCTTCAGCCTGTGTGCGGCGCTCGCGCGTTCGCCGATTCCCGTCGCGGCTGCACTGACCGGACACAGCCCGGCGGGCGGCGCCGTGCTGGCGATCCAGTGCGACTGCCGCGTGATGGCGCGCAGCGTCGACGCCGCCAAGCCGTTCCGTATCGGCCTGAACGAGGTGCAGGTCGGGCTGGTGGTGCCGGAAGTGATCCAGTTCTCTCTGCGCCGTCTGGTTGGCACCTATCGCGCCGAGCGCCTGATGGTGTCGGGCGCGATGATCAGCGCCGAGCAGGCGCACGCGATCGGCTTCGTCGACGAACTGGCCGAGATCGACCAGGTCGTCCCGCGCGCGCGGGAATGGCTGGGCGAGCTCCTGACGCTGCCGGCGCATGCGCTTGTCGCGACGCGCCAGCTCGCGCGCGCCGACCTCTCGGCCATCTACGCCGACCCGTCGAACTTTGGCATCGAGTCGTTCGTCGACGGCTGGTTCGCGCCGGAAACGCAGGCCGTGCTCAACGCCCTCGTCGCACGCCTGAAATCGAAGGGCTGATCAGCCCCCTTTCGCCACGGAGCGCGCCGGATCGTCGATCCAGCCGCTCCACGACGGCGCGAACACGCGCGAGCCGGAAAGCCCCGCGTGCTCCATCGCCAGCAGGTTGTGGCAGGCGGTGACGCCGGAGCCGCACATGTGCGTCATGTCGGCCGGATTGCGCGCGCCCAGCAATGCTTCAAATTCCCGCCTCAGCTCGCCGGCGGGACGGAATCGGCCCGCGGACAGATTGTCGGAAAATGGCCGGTTGACCGCGCCGGGCACATGACCTGCCACCGGGTCGATCGGCTCGACTTCACCGCGATAGCGCGCCGCGGCACGGGCGTCGACCAGGACCCCGTCCTCTGCGGCGAGGCGCTGCTGCAGTTCGTCGTACCAGACGACCTGGCCGCGATCGAGCACGACATGCACGTCCGTGGGCTCGCGCGCGAAGGCGCCACTCTCCAGCGGAAGCCCGGCAGCAGACCACGCGGCCAGGCCGCCATCGAGAACGGCAACGCGCTCATGGCCGGCCAGACGCAGCAGCCACCACAGCCGCGCCGCCATCGCTCCGCTGGCATCGTCGTAAACCACGACATCCAGCCCGGGCGCCCAGCCCCAACGCGACAGCGCGGCCGAGAAGACGGCATCGCTCGGCAACGGATGACGACCGAAGCCCTGCTTGTCGTGATCGGAAAGATCGTTGTCCAGGTGCGCGTACATCGCGCCGGGAACATGGCCGGCGAGATAGTCGCGCAAGCCCTTGCCCGTGTCGGAAAGATCGAAGCGCGCATCGAGCACCAGCACGTCGCCCTGCTCGCGCAGCGCCACGAGTTCGTCCACGGATACCAAGGTCCGGATCGTCGTCATTGCACGGACTCCAGTCGGTCCAGAAGATTTCTGAGAATCAGCGCCGTCGCACCCCAGATGCGTCGCCCCTGCCATTGGATCGCCAACACTTCGCGCGGCTCGCCGTGCCAGACGAACGATTCGGCGCGCAACTGGCCCGGCTCGAGGATGTGGGCCAACGGCACCTCGAACGCCTCGTCGACTTCGTCCGCCTGCAGCCTCAGCGAATAGTCGCCGTTGACGAAGCCGGCCACCGGCGTCACGCGGAAGCCCGACACGGTCGCCAAGGCATCCAGATAGCCGAACGGCTCGACCTCGGCGGCACCGATGCCGGTTTCCTCGTCCGTTTCACGCAGCGCGGCCGCCACGGCATCGCGATCAGCGGCTTCGACACCACCGCCGGGAAAGCTCACCTGTCCGCCATGGTGGCGCAGATGCGGCGTACGCCGGGTGAACAACACCGACAGGCGGTCGTCACGACGCACGAACGGAACCAGCACGGCAGCCGGACGGGACGGCTCGGGAACACCGGGCAGACGGGCCAGTTCGGCCAGATTCCACGGCGGATCGCCGGGCGGATCGTCGAGACCGCGCACCGCACGGCGCAGACGCTCGTTGATCGATGCGTCGCGCATGCTCACGAACGCGCGGCCTCCCGCTGCGGCAGCGCCTGCTCGAGTATGCGGCGGCGCTCGGCCTCCCCCATCGACACCCAGCGCGCGATCTCGTCGCCCGTGCGCAGGCAGCCCTCGCACAGGCCATCCATGCCGAGATGGCAGATGCCGATGCAGGGACTGAGGATCGGTTGCTGGAGTGGAATCATTTTCTTGCCGCCTTCAAAAGCAAACGCCGCGCGGAAGCGCGGCGTCTGGTACTGCAATTACCGGACTGGGCATGCCGACCCGCCGTGCCTCGGCCGGGATGCCGTCATCGCCGCAAAGCCTGTTACTTGACGTCGATGATCTTGATTTCCCAGATGAACACCTGGTTGCCGGTCGCCTGCTCCGGTGGCAGGAAGATCTGCCAGTGGTCGCCGGCCTTCATCTTCTGGATCATTTCCGGCAGCAGCTTGGTGCCGAAGATGTTCTGCATGTCGGAGACCTTCGCCTTCACCGGCTCGCCAACGAACGAACTGCGGATCTCGCGGCCGCTGGTCAGCGAAACGCGCACATGGAAGGTGACTTCGCTGTTCGGCGTGACCGGCTTGCCGTTGCCGTCTTCGATGGCGCGGTACTGCACGCCGTTGGGCTGCGTGATGACACCCTTCTTGGACTTGTTCTGCGCCATGAACTGGTCGGCCGCGCGCTTGTTGTCGCCCAGTGCCTTGTCCGCCTCGGCCTTCATCTTCGCGTCGAGCTTGGCCATCGCGTCCTTCATGGCCTGTTCGGA
>JASLGB010000291.1 GCA_030150315.1 Dokdonella sp.
GTCACATCGGGTTCAACGCCGGAAGCCGCCGACTTCATCGACGCGCTGTACCGGCGCGTGGTCGAGGCCGGCACGCACAAGGCCTCGAGCATCCGCGTGGCGGAAGCGGCCAAGGTCATCGAGAACACGCAGCGCGACCTCAACATTGCGCTGATCAACGAGTTGGCGCTGATCTTCCATCGCCTCGGCATCGACACCGGCGAGGTGCTGGCCGCGGCCGCCACGAAGTGGAATTTCCTGCCGTTCAAGCCCGGTCTGGTTGGCGGCCACTGCATCGGCGTCGATCCGTACTACCTCACCCACAAGGCGCAGCAGATCGGCTACCACCCGGAAGTGATCCTGTCCGGGCGTCGCATCAACGACGGCATGGGCCAGCACGTCGCGCACCGCGTGGTCAAGCTGATGACGCAGCGGCGCATGCCGGTCGGCGGCGCGCGCATCCTCGTGCTCGGGCTGGCGTTCAAGGAAAACTGCCCGGACCTGCGCAATACGCGCGTGACCGACGTGATCGCCGAACTGGCCAGCTACGACGCCGAAGTCCACGTCCACGACCCGTGGGTCGGTGCCGACGAGGCGCGCCACGAGTACGGACTGGACCTGATCGCAGAGCCCGAAGCCGGCAGTTACGACGCGCTGATCCTGGCGGTCGCGCACCGGCAGTTCATCGAGCTGGGCGCCGAGGGCATCCGCGCGTTCGGCAAGCCCGGCTGCATCCTGTTCGACGTGAAGCAGGCGCTGCCGCGCAGTGCGGTCGACGACCGCCTCTGACCGCGGCGGCCGGCACGGCGAAGCCTTACACTGAACCGCCTTTTTCATCGCCGGGCTTTCCCATGCGCATCCTCGTCACCGGCGCCGCCGGCTTCATCGGTTCCACGCTCAGCCATCGGCTGCTCGACCGCGGCGATGAAGTCCTTGGCTACGACAACCTCAACGACTACTACGACCCGACGCTGAAGGAAGCGCGCCTCGCCCGGCTGACGCCGAAGGCCGGGTTCCGCTTCGTCCGCGCCGCGCTGGAAAAGGCGTTTGCCGATTTCCGGCCGCAGCGCGTGGTGAACCTCGCCGCACAGGCCGGCGTGCGTTACTCGCTGACCAATCCCTACGCCTATATCGAGTCGAACCTGGTCGGCTTCATCAACGTGCTGGAAGCCTGCCGCCACGGCGGCGTGGAACATCTGGTCTATGCCTCGTCCAGCTCCGTCTACGGCGCCAACCGCAAGCTGCCGTTCTCGGTGCAGGATTCGGTCGACCACCCGGTCAGCCTCTACGCGGCGACGAAGAAGGCCAACGAGTTGATGGCGCATACCTATAGCCATCTGTACTCGCTGCCGACCACGGGTCTGCGCTTCTTCACCGTGTACGGCCCGTGGGGACGGCCGGACATGGCGCTGTTCCTGTTCACGCGCAAGATCCTGGCTGGTGAGCCGATCGAGGTGTTCAACCACGGCAAGCACACGCGCGATTTCACCTACATCGACGACATCGTCGAAGGCGTGATCCGCACGCTCGACCGCGTGCCGGCCGGCGACCCCGGCTTCGATCCGCTGCAGCCCAACCCCGGCACCAGCGCGGCGCCCTACCGCGTCTACAACATCGGCAACCACCAGCCGGTGGAACTGGCGCACTACATCGAGGTGCTGGAAGCCCGGCTCGGCCGCAAAGCGGAAAAACAGCTGCTGCCGCTGCAGCCCGGCGACGTCCCGGACACGCACGCCGACGTGGAGGAACTGGCCCGCGACACCGGCTACGCGCCGTCCACGCCGATCGAGGTCGGCATCGAGCGTTTCGTCGACTGGTATCGCGCCTATTACGGCACCTGACCGGCGAAAACCGCCGCGGAACTCCGTTCGTCGGACAATTTCACCCACCGCTTGCGGACCAGCTTCATCGGCGTAAACTGTGACGGCGATCACACTTTCGCAGGAAGCGGGGTTCGTGTCATGCGGCATATCAGTCGAGTCGTGTCCATCCTGGCCGCCGTTCTGCTGGCGGCCTGCGCCACCACGGGCGGTCCATCGACCGCACCACCGAAAGTCGATCCGCAAGCCCGTGCGGTCGACGCCTACCGCATCGGCGTGGACGACCTGATCAAGGTCGCGGTGTGGCAGAACCCCGATCTCAACGTCACCGTGCCGGTTCGCCCCGACGGCATGATCTCGGTGCCGCTGGTCGGCGACGTGCAGGCCGGCGGCCGTACGCCCGAGGAAATCGGCGCCGACATCAAGGCGCGGCTGGCCGCCTATGTGCGCGAGCCGCAGGTCACGGTCATCGTCGACCAGTTGCGCAGCCACGAATACCTCTCGCGCGTGCGCGTCACCGGCGCCGTGCGCACCCCGGTATCGGTGCCCTATCGCCAGGGCATGACCGTTCTCGACGCGGTGCTCGCCGCCGGCGGGGTCAACGAATTCGCCGCCTCGGACCGAACCGAGCTGTACCGCCGCGACGGCGAGATGACGCGCGCCTATCCGGTTCGCCTCGACCACATCCTGCGCAAGGGCGAGCTCGCGACGAACTACGAAGCCCAGCCGGGCGACGTCATCACGGTGCCTGAGCGGGCGTTCTGATCGCGCGCACGCGCAGGTAGCAGAAGGGAGAGCCGAC
>JASLGB010000312.1 GCA_030150315.1 Dokdonella sp.
CGTCGTTGGCCCCGATACCCAGCGCTCCGGACGCGGCGCCCTCCCAGCGCGCCAGCTCGTTGCCGCCGATGGTGGCGCCGGGAATTTCGATCGTGTCATTGGCCGGGTCGTCATCGGCGGCGGACTGGTCGGCGCTCAGCGTGTACTTGGTTGTCCACACGCCAGCGCCCGAATACGCAGCCGGCGCGTTGAAGGCCAGCTCGACCGATGCCGCAGGCGCGAGCGTCGCCGGCGGGGTCGCCGCTGTAACGAAAGGACCGGCAGCAGCGTCATCGCGCAGCGGCTCGGCCACGCCGACGACATTGGTGAGGGAAACAGCACCCGCGTTGAGGGCGGTCACCGCAAGCGTCGGCACGATCTCCATGCCGAGCGGCGCGCGCGCGTACTCGGTCGTAAACGGCCACGCGGGGGCCTGTGCGACAAGATCCGGCGCCACGCTGGCGACGCGAACATCGTCAATCAGCAGCAAGAATTTGTCGTTGCTGTTGTTGCGGAAACCGACATGGATGGTCTGTCCCGAGTAGGCGGACAGATCTTCCGTGTACGGCGTCCATGCGCTCTGCTCGGCTGCGATCGAATGGATCACGGTACTGGAGAGCTGATTGGAAAGATCTGGCGCGGCACCGGTTTTGACGCGCACCTCATAGCCGTCCCGATAGTCCGGATCGTAGGCCAGCGCCCGCCACGACAGTGCAGCGCCTCCTGCGGGAATGGCGATCGGCGGCGACCACATCCAGTCGTCGGCCGTTCCCCCCGGGACGTACCACGAGGTGCTGAACGCGGCGCACTGCGTCGTATCGAACTTGAAGTCCTCGCGCACGATCCATGCATTGTTGACGTAGGCGACGCTACTGGCCGGTGTCTTGCCGTCGACGTTGAAGCGCAGCCAATCGTCCGGGAACGGATAGGTTCCCGGGTCGCCGCCGTAGTCCTCGGTATTGCAACCCGGAGGGGATGTCGGCAGGCTGATGTTGAACGGCTGATAGTAGAAGTCGGCGCCGTTCGCGGCAGAAACCCCGAGCGCGGAAAAAATGGCGGCAGCAAGCACACCGTGACGATGAGGTGTTTTCATGGATTTTCCCCTGTTGGTGTAGGAACGCCATCCCGGCTTGCCTTCCCGCGCAGCCGCAATGCGACGACGCGATCCGCCACGGCGGAGTCCACTCCGAGCGCAGCCTGGTGCAGGATGGCTTGATGCTCCCCTTGCCCGGCCGTTCCAGCATCGCCAGCCGGGTTCCGATACCCGTGCGGCGTTGCAGACCAGTGCAGAAAAACCGCGCGATGCTATCACGCACCTGACTGCGGACACGGCCCTTCCCGGCCATCGATGCAACGATTCCGCCGTCTGCAGCGTCTTGACGATATCGAGGCGCCCGGGCGCCGGCCTTGCCAAGGTGGAATATGAAAACCGCGATGACACGTCGAACGATCACACACGTGATGCCGTACGCGCTGGCCATGCTTGCCGCGATCGCCGTCACCGCGCTGGGCGGCTGCGCGACCGCTCCGGACCCGTCGCGCAACCTCGGGCCGGACGCAGGCCGGGCCAAGGTCGACTGGACCGACCCGCAGAAGTTCGCCGACGTCCGCGAGAATCCGGCGTCCAGCCCGGCTGCGCGCAATCCGGAGGAGTGGCTCGGCTCCCTCGCGCGCTGGCTGGAGCAACGCGCCGACCGTGTGCTGCCGCCCGGCGAGCGGCTGGAGGTGACCTTCACCGACATCAAGCGTGCCGGCGCCTACGAGCCGTGGCGCGGCCCGCAGTGGATGGACGTGCGCATCATCAAGGACATCTATTCGCCGCGCATCGACCTACGGTTCACGCTGCGCGATGCGAACGGAAACGTGATCTCCGAAGGCAGCCGCTCGCTCAAGGATCTCGCCTTCCTGCGCCGCGGAACGCTCGAGAACGACGATCCGCTGCGCTACGAAAAGCGCATGCTCGACGACTGGCTGCGCACGGAATTCCCGCGCCGGAACGCACCGTAACCGCTGCCGGCCGCAGCCGTCGCGGTGATCATGGATCGATGCGCTGGCGGAAGACGCGAAGCGCGCCTCGGCTCCGGTCGCCGCAACCGCAAACGCGACCTTCGATGCGGCGCGCGGCACGGCGGCAGGCGCGCCGCGAAAGAACGCTGCGAGAGCCGGCATCGCTGACCCAACGCGTCCGCGCGGCCCCGCCATGAGCCGGGTGACGCCGTCCCGATGACACCCGCTTGCCGCGGGACATGCCGTTCCCTACTTCGCCTCGCGCGCGCTCACGCGGCACAATGCGCGTTCACTCCCCGGAAATGCGCATGGACATCCAACACCCCGACCTACACCCGCTCTACGCCGACCACATCGCCACGCTGAAGGCACGCGCCGACGCCGCGCTGGAGCACGCCGGGCTCGACCACCTCGTTGTCGCAGCCGGTCGGCTGCATTACCAGTTCCTCGACGACCGCGACTATCCGTTCTGCGTCAACCCGCATTTCAAGCATTGGCTGCCGGTGACGAAGGCGCCGGGTTCGTGGATCGTGCATACGCCCGGAAGCAAGCCGAAGCTGATCTTCCTGCAGCCGCACGACTACTGGCACGCGGTGCCGGAAACGCCGGCCGGATACTGGGTCGAGCATTTCGACATCCACATCATCCGCGACGCAAGGGACGCTCGCGCGTTGCTGCCCGCCGATGCGGCGCGCTGCGCGATCATCGGCGAGGCGAACGCGGGCCTGGAAGGCTTCGCGCCGAACAACGCCGAAGCGGTGCTGCAGTACCTGCACTACCAGCGCTCCTACAAGACCCCCTACGAGCTGGCGATGATGCGCGTGGCCAGCAAGATCGGCGCGCGCGCGCACCGCGCGGCCGAACACGCGTTCCGTGCCGGCGCTTCCGAACTGGACATCCATTTCGCCTACATGGCCGCCGCGCGCCAGACCGACAACACGCTGCCGTACGGCAACATCGTTGCCTTGAACGAACACTGCGCCGTGCTGCACTATACCGACCTGGTGCATGTGCCGCCGTCCGTCTCGCGCTCGTTCCTGATCGATGCCGGCGCCAGCTTCCACGGTTATGCCAGCGACATCACGCGCACCTACGCCGCGGCCGATGCCGGCGAGTTCCAGGCGATGATCGACGCCGTCGATGCGGCGGAACAGGGTTTCTGCGACAAGGTGCGCGCCGGGCAGAACTACGCGGACCTGCATGTGCACGCACACCACGTGCTCGCCGGCATCCTGAAGGATTTCGGCTTCATCCGCATGAGCCCGGAAAGCGCCGTCGAGTCGGGGCTTTCCAGCACGTTCTTCCCGCACGGCCTCGGCCATCCGATCGGCCTGCAGGTCCACGACGTGGCCGGCTTCCAGGCCAGCGACTCTGGCGGCACGATCGCGCGACCCGCGGGCCATCCGTACCTGCGCATGACGCGTGCGCTGGAACCGGGCATGGTCGTGACGATCGAACCGGGCATCTACTTCATCGACCTGCTGCTGGCCGAGCTGAAGGACAAGCCGGCCGCCAGGGACGTGGACTGGGCCAAGGTCGACGCGTTCCGTCCGTACGGCGGAATCCGCATCGAGGACGACGTGGCCTGCACCGACGGCGCTCCGGAAAACCTCACCCGCGACGCATTCGCGGTGATCTGACGCACCCCCGCCATTCCCGGCTCCGGCGCAACGCCGGCCGGGCGCACAGGTGTATAGTGGAGTGGCTCGTCCCGCGCGGAGCCCTCCAGTGCCAACGCCCGATCGCCGATACCAGCCCTCCTGGTTCCGCAGCCGCGGAGGGCACCGGTACGGCATCGAGATCGCCGCGATCGTGACGCTCAAGATCGCGGCGCTGATGCTGCTCTGGTTCGTCTGCATCCGCCCGCTGCCACGCGCCGACACCTCTCCTGCCTCGGTGCAATCGCATCTGCTCGCCCCGGCGGAGACTGCCCATGATCGATGAGTCCGTGGTCGCGCTGTCGCGCCTGCAGTTCGCGCTGACCGCGCTGTACCACTTCCTGTTCGTGCCGCTGACGCTCGGCCTGTCGTGGATCCTGGTGATCATGGAGACGGTCTATGTCATGACCGGTCTCGACATCTGGAAGCGCATGACGCAGTTCTGGGGCGTCCTGTTCGGCATCAACTTCGCGATGGGCGTGGCCACCGGCGTCACGATGGAGTTCCAGTTCGGCACCAACTGGGCCTACTACTCGCACTACGTCGGCGACATCTTCGGCACGCCGCTGGCGATCGAAGGATTGATGGCGTTCTTTCTCGAAGCGACGTTCATCGGCCTGTTCTTCTTCGGCTGGGACCGTCTTTCGCGCGTGAAGCACTTGGCCGCCACCTTCCTGCTGGCGCTGGCGGCGAACTTCTCGGCGCTGTGGATCCTGATCGCCAATGCATGGATGCAGAACCCGGTCGGCAGCCAGTTCAATCTCGATACGATGCGCATGGAGATCACCTCGTTCTCCGAGGTCATCTTCAACCCGGTCGCGCAGTCGAAATTCGTGCACACGGTCAGCGCGGGGTACGTGGTCGGCGCGATGTTC
>JASLGB010000318.1 GCA_030150315.1 Dokdonella sp.
CTGTTGGTGATGACGGCCATCATGATCAGGCCGGGCACGATGTAGTCGATGTACTGGATGCCCGGCGCGATTTCGCCGATGCGGCTGCCGACCATGCGGCCGAAGATGACGAAGTACAGCGTCATCGTGATCGCCGACGGCAGCAGGGTTTGCGTCCAGATACGCAGGATGCGGATGACCTCGCGCCGCGCGACGGTGTACAGGGCGACCAGTTTGGGATTGAGGGACATGTCGGATTCCATGCGGGCTGCGGTGGAGACGGCACCGCCGTGGCGGGCTGATGCCGGAGCGTCAACGGTGTGGCGTGCCGGTTTGCTCACGCGGCGCGCGGGCCGGGTTCGACCTTTCCGTTCTCGACCAGACGCACGAACAGTTCCTCAAGGCGGTTGGCCTTGTTGCGCATCGAGCGCACGACCACGCCCTGCGCGGAGAGCGCCGCGAACAGCGAGTTGAGATCGTGCTGGCGCGACATTTCCGCCTCCAGCGTCACCTCGTCCACGCGCGACAGGGTCACGCCGGCGATCTCCGGCAGCACCGCGACCGGATCGGCCAGGTCGAGCACGAAGGTCTCGACATCCAGCCGCGACAGCAGGCGCTTCATCGAGGTGTTCTCGATGATGCGGCCGTGGTCGATGATGGCGATGTTGCGGCACAGCTGTTCGGCTTCTTCGAGGTAGTGCGTGGTCAGGATCACCGTGGTGCCGGCCGCGTTGATGCCGCTGATGAACTTCCACATCGTGCGGCGGATCTCGATGTCCACGCCGGCGGTCGGTTCGTCGAGGATCAGAAGCTTCGGCTCGCTCATCATCGCGCGGGCGATCATCAGGCGCCGCTTCATGCCGCCGGACATAGCGCGCGCCGGCTGGAATGCCTTGTCCCACAGCACCAGGTGCTTGAGGTATTTCTCGGCGCGCTCCTTCGCCTCGGCGCGGGGAATGCCGTAGAAGCCGGCCGTGTTGACGCAGATGTCGAACGGCTTCTCGAAGAAATTGAAGTTCAGCTCCTGCGGCACCAGGCCGATCAGGCGCATTGCCTCGCTGCGCTGTTCGCGCACCGACACGCCGAACACGCGCGCGTCGCCGCCGGTCGCGTTGACCAGCGAGGAAAGGATGCCGATCAGCGTCGATTTGCCGGCGCCGTTGGGGCCGAGCAGGGCGAAGAAATCGCCCGGTTGCACGGTCAGCGAAACGCCCTTGAGCGCCTCGACGCCATTGGCATAGGTCTTCTTCAGCTCGATCACGTCGAGCGCTGGAACAGTCGTCATCGGGAACGCACCGCACGGCCGGAGGGACGGAGCAGCCTGCTAGTATATCGGGCCGTTCCGTGCCTCGATGGCTGTTCCGATGCAACTTTTCAAGCTGCGCCTCGTCGCCAGCCATATGCTGGCTCCCGCCGTCCGTCATCTGGCGTTCGAACGCGACGACGGCCAGCCGTTCGCCTTCATCCCCGGCCAGTTCATCCAGGTGCACTTCCACTACGACGACGGCAAGCCGACCAAGCGCAGCTATTCGGTCGGAACGGTCGGCAACGGCAGCGGTGCCGTGCAACAGCTGGAAATCGCCGTGTCCTATGTCGAAGGCGGCGCCGCGACGGCGCTTCTGTCCAACCTCAAGGAAGGCGAGACCATCGACGCCAGTGGCCCGTTCGGCCGCTTCTGCCTGATGGATGCCGACACCAACGCCCGCTATCTGCTGGTCGCCACCGGCACCGGCGTCACGCCGTACCGCGCGATGCTGCCACGCATCCGCGAGCTCACCGCCAGCCGCGGCTGCCGCTTCGCGCTGGTGTACGGCGCGCGCACCGAGGCAGAACTGCTCTACGGCGAGGAATTCGAGGCCTTCGCGCGCGAGGTTCCCGGGTTCAGCTTCCACCCCTGCTTCAGCCGCGTGCCGCGCGCCACGCCTCGCCCGAACGATCGCGACGGCCGCGTGCAGGTCGCCTTGGCGGAACTGGCGCCGGACGCCGCGACCGACATCGCCTATCTCTGCGGCAATCCGGACATGGTCGACCAGAGCTTTGCGATGCTGAAGGACGCAGGCCTCGCCGTGCCGCAGATCCGCCGCGAAAAATACGTTTCCTCGCGCTGAGCCGCGCCCATGCCGAAAGCCCGTGCCGCCGCCGCGTCCGTCGATGCGCTGCTGGCCGGCCTCGGGCATCCCGCCATGCCGGCCATCCTCGCCCTGCGCCGCGTGCTGCTTGGCATCGACGCCTCGATCGGCGAGGCGGTGAAATGGAATGCGCCGAGTTTCCATGTCGGCGAACACTTCGCCACGATGAACCTGCGCGCGAAGGACGGCGTACTGCTGGTCCTGCATCGGGGCGCGAAGAAAACGGCGCTGCCGGTCGCGGCGATCCCCGATCCGGCCGGCCTTCTGCACTGGCTGGGGCCGGACCGCGCCACGCTGGCCTTCCGTGACGAGTCCGACGTGGCGGCGAAGGCGGACGCACTGGCCGCGATCGTGCGGTGCTGGATCACCTGCCTGCCGGCGAAGTGAGTGCGAAGCCGTTGCCGCGTGGCGCCGACGGCATGATCGATCGACGCCGAGGCTGTAAAGGACGCTTGACAGCCCGGCACGCCCGGCGCTAATTTTCCTGTCAAGCACGCTTGACAGGAAATCTGCATGTTGCGGGAACTCTGGTATGAAGGCAGCACGCGCCGCTACTGGTGGGCGTCCGGCCTGTTGATGCTGGTCTACGTGCCGGCCTGCGTTCTTGCGATCTCGCGCATCGAAAGCATCCAGTCGCCGCTGCTGCGCGCCCTGGCGGCCCTGGCGCCGATGCCGTTCGTGCTCGCCTTCGGCTGGCTCGAGTACCGCCGCATCCGCCGCACCGACGAGCTGCGCCAGCGCATGGAGCTGGAGGCCGGCATGATCGCGTTCGGCGTTTCCTTCCTCGTCGTCACCGTGATCGGCCTGCTCGACAACGCCGGGGTCGTGCATATGCCGCTGCTGCAGGCGATCCCGCTGATGTGCGTGATCTACGTCGCCGCGCAGATCGCCGCGCATCGGCGCTACCGCTAGGCATGGGCAAAATCATGCGCACGATTCCCTACAGCCGCCGACGCTACCGCCTTGCCGTGCTCGCACTGATGGCCGTCTATGTGGCCCTTATGCTGATGGTGTGGCCGGCCGTGCGCGCCGTGGACGGGACGCCGGCACGCATCGCGCTGGCCCTGCTGCCGCCACTGCCGGTGATCGGCGTGGTCTGGCTGATGGTCTGGCGCGTGCTCAATGCCGACGAGCTGGAACAGCGCCTGCACATGATCGCGCTCAGCATCGCCAGCGGCGTGGTCGCCGCGGCAAGCCTGGTCGGCGGATTCCTCGGCGCCGCCGGCGTGATCGAGCGCGGCGACCTGCTGATCTGGGTGTTTCCCGTGCTGGCCCTGGTCTACGGCATCGCCCGCTGGATCGTCGCGCGCCGCTACGGCGCCGGGGAATGCGAATGAAGAACGGCTTGCGCGAACTGCGCGAGGCGAAGGGCTGGTCGCAGGGCGAACTCGGCGAGAAGTTGGGTGTTTCGCGCCAGACGATCAATGCGATCGAAACCGGAAAATACGATCCCAGCCTGCCGCTCGCGTTCCGCATTGCCCGGCTTTTCAAGAAATCGATCGAAGCAATCTTTGACTCGGGAGAGGCGTGATGGACAAACGCAGGGTTCTGAAGATCGCCGTCGCGGTGGCCTTCCTGGCTGCGGTCGGCGTGCAGCAGTGGCGCAGCAAGCACAAGGACGGCAGTGACAGCCGATCGACGCAGGGCGCGGCCATCGTGCAGCGTGGCAGCGAGCGCGGCTTCACACTCGGTTCGCTGCGCTTCGAGCCGTGCGAGCTCGACCAGCGCAACAGTGCGGCAACGACGGCGGCGTTCTGCGCGCCGTTTGAAGTACCGGAAAACTGGGACAAGCCCGACGGCCGCAAGATCGGCCTGCGCCTGGCCATGCTGCGCAGCAGTTCCGCGGCGGCCGAGCGCGATCCGGTTGTGCTGCTGGCCGGTGGCCCGGGCCAGGCGGCCACCGAAGTCTTTCCGCGCGCCGCGGCCGCGTTCGCACCGCTGCTGCGCAAGCGCAACGTCGTGCTGATGGATCAGCGTGGCACCGGCGGATCGAACGCCCTCGAATGCGCGCAGGACATCGATGCGGAGGCAGACCCCGCCGCGCAGGATATCGATCTCGACAAGCTGCGGGTCGATACGCGCGACTGTCTGGACAAGGTATCCAGGCACGCCGATCCGGCGCAGTACACGACCACGGTCGCGGTGCGCGATCTCGAGGCCTTGCGCCAGGCGATGGGCGCGCCGCAGTTCAACCTGATCGGCGTTTCCTACGGCACGCGCGTCGCGCAGCAATACCTGATGCGCCACCCCGACGGCGTGCGCAGCGTCGTGCTCGACAGCGCGGTGCCGAACGAGGTCATCCTCGGCGAGGAGTTCGCGCGCAATCTCGATGCGTCGCTGAAGGCGCAGTTCGCCGCCTGTGCCGCGGATGACGCCTGCGCGAAGGCGTTCGGCGATCCCTACGACAGCCTGTACCGGTTGCGCGACCGCCTTGCCGCGCAGCCGGCCAAGCTCCAGTCGCGCGATCCGCGCACCGGCATGCCGGCGGAAACGACGCTCGGCGCGGCGCGCCTGGCCGGCCTCGCTCGCATGTTCGCCTACGCGTCGGAAACCGCGGCGCTGTTGCCGCTGGCGATCTCGCGCTCGCTCGACGGCGACTACGCCGCGCTCGCCGGCCAGTCCGACTACATCACCGCCGAAATGTCCGATCTGATCGGCAGCGGCATGCAGCTGTCGGTCATCTGCGCGGAGGACGCCGACCTCATCCACGACAACCCGGACGATGCGCGACTGCTGCTCGGTAACACCTTTGCCCGCGTGATGCGCGAGCAGTGCGCGGTATGGCCGCGCGGCACGCGGCCGGCGGACTTCCACCAGCCGGTGACCGGCGACACGCCGGTGCTGATCCTGTCGGGCGAGTTCGACCCGGTCACGCCGCCGCGCTACGGCGAGCAGATCCTCAAGAGCCTCGGCAACGGGCGCCACCTGGTCGCGACCGGCCAGGGCCACAGCGTGATGGGGCGCGGCTGCATGCCCAAGCTGACGGCGCGCTTCGTCGACCGGCTGGAAACGAAAACCCTCGACGCCGGTTGCCTCGCCGATTTCGGCCCGACGCCGGCCTTCATCGACTTCAACGGAGCCGCGCCATGATCGAAGTCAGCGACCTGCACAAGCGTTTCGGCACGGTGCAAGCCGTGGACGGGGTGTCGTTCGCCGCGCGCGACGGCGAGATCACCGGCCTGCTCGGCCCCAATGGCGCCGGCAAGACGACGAGCCTGCGCATGCTCGTGGGCCTCATGACGCCGGACAGCGGCAGCATCCGCGTCGACGGCATCTCGGTGGCGCAGGATCCGCAGGCCGCGCGCGCGCGGCTGGGCGTGCTGTCCGACGCGCGCGGACTCTACCCGCGCCTGACCGCGCGCGAGAACATCGTGTACCACGGCAGGCTGCACGGCGTGCCCGACGAA
>JASLGB010000343.1 GCA_030150315.1 Dokdonella sp.
GTCGTCGGCGTGGTGGTGAAGCTCGGCGTCTGTTTCGCCATGCTCGGCATCTTCGCGCTGGCCTGGATGGTCTGAGATGACGATCCGGTTTCGCCTGCGGCACTACACCAACGAAGTCGACAGCCATCGCCACGACCATCACCAACTGGTGTTGCCGCAGGCCGGCCTGCTCGAGCTGGACATCGAAGGAAGCGGTGGCCGCGTGGATCCGTCAAACGCCGCCTTCATCGCCCAGGGCGAGCGGCACGCCTTCCGTGCGCGCGGACCGAATGCATTCGTGGTGCTGGACCTGACGACCGGTGACGCCCGCAACGACAGCATGCTGCCGCGCCATCGTTTCCCTGCAATCACGCCGCATGCGGGTCAGTTGCTCGCCGGACTTGGCGCCCATATGCCGCAGCGGGCGGCGGCGATCACGACCTGGACGACACTGCTGCTGGATGCGCTGCGCGACGCGACCCCGTTCGATGGCCTGGCAGCGGCGCATGCGCTGCTCGAATCGGAACCGGCACGGCCGTTCGACATGCACTGGCTGGCGCAGTTGTCCGGCTGCAGCCGCGCGCAGTTCTATCGCGGGTTCGGTGCGCGCTACGGGCAGCCTCCGGCGGCGGTCCGACGCGCGGCACGCCTGCGCCAGGCGCTCGAACGCTTGCGCGACAGTGATCAGTCGATCGCCCACATCGCCAGCGACGTCGGCTACTCCGAACACAGTGCGCTGAGCCGCGCACTGCGGCGCCAGCACGGGCGCCCTCCGCGCAGCCTGCGCGGGGCGTGAGACGAACGGTCAAGCCGGCTGGTGCGAACCGGGCGATCCTGCTGCTCCCCCTTCGCCGCCGCGCAGGTCATGTCTCCGTTTCGCCAAGCCACATTCGCCGGATTCGCGGCCATCACCCTCTGGTCCACGCTGGCCTTGCTCAGCCGCGGCGCCTTGCGGATTCCCGCATGGCAGCTGCTGGCCCTCACCTTCGGCATCGGCGCCTGCGCCACGCTCGCAGTCACGCTGTTGCGTCACGGCCTGCGCGACGGGCTTTCGCGCTGCGCGGCGCCCACGGCGGCCTTGGCGCTCGGCTTCACCGCGCTGTTCGGATTCCATGCGCTGTACTTCCACGCCTTGAAGCTCGCGCCGGCCGCACCGGCCAGCCTCATCGTCTACCTGTGGCCACTCCTGATCACCTTGGGCGCGGCGATTCCCTCTCGCGACGGGCGCGCTCCGCGCATCGTTGCCGCCGGGCTCGGCTTGCTGGCGACGATGCTCGTTCTCGGTGCCGACAGCGGTGGCGCAGCTCCCAACCCGGTGCTTGGATATGTGCTCGCCGGCGCCTGCGCGCTGACCTGGGCCGGGTATTCGCTCGCCAATCGCCGTTTCGCGAACTTGCCGGCGGAAACCCTGATTCCGGCCTGTGCGCTGACGGCATTGGCCGGGCTGGCGATGCACGCCGCCACCGAACACTGGGTCGCGCCGACCGCCAACGAATGGGGCGCCGTCCTCGCGCTCGGACTGGGCCCCGTCGGCGGCGCGTTCCTGCTGTGGGATTTCGCCACCAAGCGTGGCGATCTCGGCCTGCTCGGCAGCATCGCCTACGCTGCGCCAGTGCTGTCCACCGCCTGGCTTGCCCTGGCCGGCTTCGCCCCGGGCGGCCTGCGCCTGTTCGCCGCGGCAGGCCTGATCGTGCTGGCCGCAGCAATTGGCCAGCGACGCCTCAGCGCCGGCTGATCGTGAACTTGCCGAACGCGACGCCCACGTCCCAGCCCTTTCCTTTCCCCTTCAGCGCCAGCGACACCGGCCCCTTGGTCACCACCATGGCCTCCGCTGACGTGACCGCACCGGCATGCGCGCCGGCGCTGACGTAGGTGCCGAGCACGTTCTCGATGTCGTAGATCGAGCTGAATTCGCCACGTCCGTCGCGGATTTCCGACTTGCCGAAGGTGAGGCCGCCACCCTTGGTTTCGATCTTCACGTCGAGCATCTGCCCGTTCGAGCAGCTGACCGTGCCGTTTCCGCTGGCGGTCTTGTAGAACACCGACCAGCCGGCCAGAGAAAAGCTGAGCCGGCACTCGATTTCCTTGGCCGCCTGCGCCGGTGCGGCCGCGGCCAACGACAGCAGTGCGGCCATCGCTGCGGCGGGAAGGATTCGCATCGTCTCGTCTCTGTGTCGAACAAGGACTAGGATTGTCGTGCATCGCGCCCGGATGCGGCATGCGCCGGCGATCTCGTGTTCAGGCTGCCGCCAGCAGGCGCATCGATTCCCACGAAGGAGAACGATCATGCCCGCCCCTGGTTCCCGCACGTTCGATGTCGTGATCCATCTGCGCAACGCGGACGCCGCCACGCCGTCCACGGCAATCGGATTGGCGCTGGCCCAGCGGCTTCAGGCCTGGACCGTCGGGCTGCATGTGGTGCCCCTGTCGCCGGTCGCGTTCGCGTCGCCGGAGGCGATTGCGCTCTACAGCAGCGAAATGGACAGCCTCTACCGCACTGCGACGAATTGGTCGCCGCACTGGCTGAGTCTGCTCGACCGGCACGGCCTGGCGGGCGAATGGCAGGTCACGCAAGGCGACATCGTGGAATCGCTGTGCCATGCCTCGCGCTGGTGCGACCTGCTGGTGGTCGAGCGACCGCAACTCGCGCCGGATGCACCGACGGGCTGGGGCGTGGTGTCGCGCACGGTGTTCGGCGCATCGACGCCGGTGGTGGTGGTGCCCGAAAGCGCCCGCGCCGGAACGATCGGCGAGCGCATCGTGGTCGCCTGGAACGAAAGCCGCGAGGCGATGCTGGCGCTGCGCGGCGCGCTGCCGCTGCTGATGCGTGCCGAACAGTTGTGCATCCTCGAAGGCGACCGGGTCGAAAGCCCGTTCGGCGCGCGCTACCTGCCCCCGTTCGATTTGCGGGCGTGGCTGGCGCGGCATCGCATCGAGGCGGAGTTCCAGGCGTTCACTGGCGGCAAGGAACGCGGCGCTGCCCTGCTCGAAACCGCACGCGAGAAAGGTGCCGACCTGATTGTGATGGGCGCGTGGGGCCACTCCCGCATCACCGAACTGGTGCTCGGCGGCGCCACACGGCACCTGTTCCAGCACAGCGACATTCCGTTGCTGGTCGCGCACTGACACCCGCTTCATTTACGGCCAGGGCGGCTCGTCCAGCATGCGCTGGCCGGCGACGCGGGTTTCACCGTACTCGCGCACAAGGCCGATCGCGCAGGCTTCGCCGAGATCTTCCAGCGCGCTCACCAGCGCCTGCGAGTGGCTGATGACCCAGACCTGGCTGCGCGCCGAAGCGGTCACGATCTGCCGCGCCAGCGGGCGCAGCATGTCCGGGTGCAGGCTCTGCTCCGGCTCGTTCAATACCAGCAGCTCCGGCGGACGCGGACTCATCAACGCGGCCAGCAGGCACAGGTAGCGCAGCGTTCCGTCGGACAGTTCGGCCGCCGCCAGCGGACGCAGCAAGCCCTCCACCTGCAATCCGACCTGCAGGCGCGCATCGGCGGAATCGAGAATCGCCAGCGACGAACCGGGGAAGGCATCCTCCACCGCTGCGCGCAGGCCGCTGGCATCGCCGATCTCGATGACCGTCTGCAACGCCGCGGCCAGGTCGCGCCCGTCGTGCGACAGCGCGCCGGTGCGCACGCCGATGCGCGGCTGGCGCAGCGGACTGTCCGCGTCGGTGCGGAAGCCGTCGTAGAAGCGCCATGCGCGCAGCCGCTCGCGCAGCGCGAACAGTTCGGGAAAGCGCTCCGGCTCGCCCAGCTCGGCGAGCAGCGACGCATTGGACGGCGGCACGAATCCGATCCGCACCCATTCGCCATCGCGGTCGCGCGCATGGACATTGGCGCCTTCGCGCTCCAGCCAGAGGTTGGCGCGGCGCCGCGGTGGCCGCTGCCAGACGGTTTCGGTCTTGATCTCCGGGTCGAACGCGAAACGCGACAGGGACGGCGTCGGCAAGCCCAGTTCGATCTGGTAGGCCACGTCGGTGGCGGCAAAGCCGAATCCGACGCGCAAGGGCTTGCGCTTGGCCGTGCCCTGGATGGCGACGCCGCGACGCACCTGCTGGCGAATGTCCTCCGGGCCGGCCCATTGCACCGAAGGCAGGCCGCCCTCGATCGCCAGGGCTTCGGCCAGTCGTCCGTCCGCCGCATGCGCCAGCAGTCGCAGTGCGCGGTAGAGGTTGGATTTGCCGCAGCCGTTGGCGCCGGTGACGATGGTCAACGGCGCCAGCGCGAGCTTGAGGTCACGCAGCGAACGGTAATTGGCGACCGCGAAGGTGTGCAGCATCCGGGCATCCTAGCGCCGGCTCTTCCGTCACGCTCGAAAACGACGAAGCCCCGGACGAACCGGGGCTTCGGCTGCAACCCAAAATGCGAGCGGCTTACTTCGCGTTGGCGAACGCGACCGTCATGTCGAGCATGCGGTTGGAAAAGCCCCACTCGTTGTCGTACCACGACAGCACCTTGACCAGCGTGCCGCCCATGACCTGGGTCAGCGTGCTGTCGTACACGGAGCTGCGCGGATCGTGGTTGAAATCGACCGAGACCAGCGGCTTGGTGTTGACGCCGAGCACGCCCTTCAGTTCGCCGTTGGCGGCTTCGGAGATCGCCGCGTCGATTTCTTCCTTGGTGGTCGCGCGCTTGGCGACGAAGGACAGGTCCACCACCGACACGTTGATGGTCGGCACGCGCATCGAGAAGCCGGTCAGCTTGCCGTTGAGTTCCGGCAGCACCAGACCGACCGCGGCGGCGGCGCCGGTCTTGGTCGGGATCTGGCTCATCGTGGCCGAACGCGCGCGGCGCAGGTCGGAGTGATAGACGTCGGTCAGCACCTGATCGTTGGTGTAGGCGTGGATCGTCGTCATCAGGCCGTGCTCGATGCCGATCTTCTCGTTCAGCACCTTGGCCAGCGGCGCAAGACAGTTGGTCGTGCACGAGGCGTTGGAGACGACCTCCATGCTGCCCTTGAGCTGGTCGTGATTGACACCGTAGACGAAGGTGCCATCCACGTCCTTGTCGCCCGGCGCCGAGATGATGACCTTCTTCGCGCCGGCGACGAGGTGCGCGCTGGCCTTGGCCTTGCTGGTGAACAGGCCGGTGCACTCGAGCACGATGTCGACGCCGAGATCCTTCCACGGCAGCTTGGACGGGTCGCGCTCGGCGCAGACCTTGATGCGGTCGCCGTTCACGACCAGATCGCCGCCTTCCACGCTGACCTCGCCCGGGAACTTGCCGTGCGCGGTGTCGTACTGGGTCAGATGCGCATTCGTCTCGGCATCGCCGAGATCGTTGATCGCAACGATCTGGATTTCATGGTTGCGCTTGGATTCGTACAGCGCACGCAGGATGTTGCGACCGATGCGGCCGTAACCATTGATCGCTACTTTCACAGCCATGGGACCACTCCTAACGGAATCGGGGGAGAAATACAGTCGACCATTTTAGCGGCCCCTCGCATCGAACGCACAGAGCCGGTTGGAGGGTGCCAATCAGCGGCGGCCGGCAGGCGCGGCGGAATCCCCGGCCGACACTGGCGCATTGCCGGGATTCGGCCCCGCCGCGGCAGTGCCCCGTTCGTCGTGCGTGAAATCGATCGGCACGAGCGCCTTGGCCTCAACCGGCAGTCCGTTCGATATTGCAGGCTGGAACGTCCACGAGCGCACGGCCTGGACGGCGGCCTCGCCGAGCGGCGCCGCGCCTTCCGGCTCAACGTGATCGAGGGCGGCCGATAGCACGGATCCGTCCGCGGCGATCGCCACCTTCACCCAGACCTTGCCCTCGACCTTGGCCTTGATCGCCTCGTCGGGGTAGCGCGGCGGAACGATTGACGCATACGCGGCGTCGCGGTCGGCGACGGGGTCTTTCTCCGGTACCGCAGCGGCGCCGATTCGCGGCTTCGCGTCGACCAGTTCAAGCACCCCTTCGATGCGGATGTCCTCGCGGCCGGCACCGCCAACCGCGATGGAGAACGTCTCGCCCTGCCGCGCGACGACGCTCGGCGTCGAAACCACGCGGCCGTTCTCGCGCAAGCTGACATCGAGCACGACGTCGCCGCTGGCGGTGGCGTTCGCGATCATCGTCACGCCCCAACGATCATCGATGTTGATCTCGAAGTCGCGTCCTAGCTCGTGGATGAGCGTGATCGGCTTGCCTTGTTTGCCGTCGAGGTCGAAACGCACGTTCGCATGGACGCTGCGTCCGGCGGCGGCCGTCGTCTGCGGACGCGACGACTGAGATGCCCAGGACGTCAAGGCGGAAGCGAGCGCGAAAACGGCGACGAGTGCAAGGCCGGCGCCGCGCCGCGCGCGCGTCGGTCGCGGACGTTTGAGCATGAGGATCCTCTCCTTCAAGGTTCGATCGGATGACCAATGGCAACCGACCGGCAACCGCTGCTCCTGCCGCGCCTGACCGGCCAACTGCACCTTCAACATCGCATTCGCGTATGGCTTTCGAGCCTGCGGAAAGCGCGCCATCACGGCTGCGTCGCAGGCCAATTCCTGATCGACACGGAACCGGGTGGCGGCGTAGTGCCAAAGCGGGTTGAACCAGTGGAGCGACCGCAGCGCGACCACCAGCGCATTGATCCAGGCATCGCCACGCGCGGCGTGGGCGTGCTCGTGGGCCAGGATCAGTTCGCGTTCATGCGCGTCGTACCGGCGGTCGAAATCCGCTGGCAGCACGATGCGGGCCCGCCACGCGCCAACCAGCGCGGGGCCGGCGAATTCGGAATCCGATTGCACGATGCGCGCGCCGTCGCGTGCGCTCAGGGTGCCGAGGCTGCGCAGGTAGAGTCTCTGCTGCAGGGTGAACCACACGATCGCGAGCAGGGTTCCGGCGAGCCACGACCCGAGCACCAGCGGGCGCGGGTCGAAGGCTTCGGCAACGGCTCCGATGTGCATCGGTTCGAGCGGCATGACGCCAACGATTCCGGCCAGCGCCGCTACCGGCCGCACCGGCGCCGGCAGAAACGTCGCGAGGATGGCGGCGGGCACCGCGGCCCATGCCGCGTAGGCCACGATCGCGCCGAACGCGTGGCGCAGCGTCCGGCGCAGCAACAGCACGACGACGATGGCGGCCGAGCCGGCGACCGCCATGCGCAGCAGCAGGTCGAACAGCTCAGCGGCCATGGTCGATCTGCTCGATCAAGGCACGGATCTCGTCGACTTCCTGCTTCGACAATTTCTCCTGCCGCGAAAAGTGCGCGACCAGGGCCGACACCTGGCCGCCGTAAAGCCGGTCGAGCAGACTGCGGCTTTCCTCGTGCACGTAGTCCGCCCGCTGCACCAGTGGCTGGTACTGGTAACGGCGGCCGTCGCGCTCGGCCGAGACCGCGCCCTTCTTCAACAGGCGATTCAGCAGGGTCTTGATGGTCGGCTCCTGCCACGCCTCGCGATCGGCCAGCGCGGCGATGACCTCCTCCGCGGTGAGCGGCTCCCTCTCCCAGAGCACTTCCATGATCCGGCTTTCGGCTTCACTGATCCGCATTTCGTTTACTCATGTAATCGACAAACAAAGATTACACCCGTAAACGAAAGAATCAAGCGGAAAACGCCGATCCGGAGCGACAGGATCCGGCGCATGAATGATTTATAAACTCATCGGTATTGAAATTGGCCGTGTGAATCCCACTTAAGTCTCGCCGCCACCGAATCGAACCTCGACGCGGCGGCGAAAGTCCAAGCGACGGTGCCCAGGAACGGCACTGTTCCGCGGCATACATTGCATACATAACAATCCGTTGGAGAAACCATGAAGACCACGCTTCTCGCCCTCGCGCTTGCCACCGGCCTCGCCAGCATTCCCCTTGCCAGCCACGCCGCCGAAAGCGGCATGTTCATCAATGGCAACGTCGGCCAGGCCAGCATCGACAAGGGCGGCTACAACAACGACGACACCGGCTGGGGTGCCAATCTCGGCTACCGCTGGGCCGTCGCCCCGAATTTCCTGTTCGGCGTCGAAGGCGGCTATGTGGATCTCGGCTCGATCGATCCTCGCCGCGGCTACGCCGATCTCGGCCAGGCGGAACTCAGCGGCTGGATCCTGGGCGCGAACGCCCACTGGAATCTCACCGACAACTGGTACGTCAGCGGCCGCGGCGGCTTCTTCCGCGGTGATGTCACCGGCGGCTATGCGGTTGGCCCGCTGGCGGTGCGCGTCGATGACACCAGCAACAAGTGGTACGCCGGCGCCGGCTTCGGCTACGACTTCAACAACAACGTCAGCATCGGCCTGAACTACGACTACTACAAGGCGGAAAAGAGCGGCCTCAAGCTCGACTCCGACCT
>JASLGB010000412.1 GCA_030150315.1 Dokdonella sp.
AGTTCTCGGCCGTGTCGAGGGTCGCCGACGAGGTCTACCTGCTGGCCGGCGGCAAGGTCGTTGCGCACGGCACGCCCAAGGAGTTGGCGCACGACGAATCGCCGTGGACGAAGCAGTTCTTCGGCGGCGAAGCGGACGGCCCGGTTCCGTTCCAGTATCCGGCGCGCGACTACGCCGCCGACCTCGGTTTCCCGGAGCGTTTCCGATGAGTGCGCGCACCAATTCCCGCATCACCGATGCGCTGGCCCAGATCGGTGCCTGCGGACTGTTTCTCGTGCAGGTGCTCGGTGCGGTTCCCAAGAGCCTTCGCCACTTCCGCGAGACGGTGCGGCAGGTCTGGTTCGTCGGCGCAATGAGTCTGGTCATCATCATGACCTGCGGCCTGTTCGTCGGCGCCGTGCTTGGCCTGCAGCTCTACGATGTGCTGTCGCGCTTCGGCGCCTCGTCGATGAGCGGGACGGTGGTCGCGCTGGCGCTGTACCGCGAGCTGGGGCCGGTGGTGACCGCGCTGCTGTTCGCCGGGCGTGCCGGCACCTCGATCACGGCCGAGATCGGCCTGATGCGCGCAACCGACCAGCTGGTCGCGATGGAGATGATGGCGGTCGATCCGCTGGCCTACGTGGCTGCGCCGCGCTTCCTGGCCGGTGTCATCGCGCTGCCGCTGCTGGCCTGCATCTTCAGCGCAATGGCCATCCTTGGCGCGCACATCGTGTGCGTGAGCTGGCTCGGACTCGATGGCGGCACGTTCTGGTCGAACATGACCGCGAGCGTGGATGTCTGGACCGACGTCGCCAACGGCGTGTGGAAGAGCGTGGCCTTCGGCGCGGTGTGTGCGCTGATCGCGACCTTCAACGGCTACACCACCGCGCCGACCAGTGAGGGCGTTGCGTATGCAACCACGCGCACGGTCGTGTTCTCGTCGATCGCCACGCTGGCGCTCGACTTCGTGATGACGGCGTTCCTGATGTGAGTGCGGGAAGGACTGCCGCTACTCCCCGCTTGGAGACGTATCGGCAATCCGCACTTCGTATCGGCAGCGACGGGCTTTCGTTTTTCGACTTCGGCACTCTTTCGTCTTTCGTGGAATCGACGTCATGGCACAACGACAATCCTTTCAGGTCGGCACCGGCTTGTTCATCCTGCTCGGCTTCGCGGCGCTGGCGTATCTCGCGACGCAGACGACTTCGGTCGCGAACTATCGCCAGGGCGACAGCTACACGCTGAAGGCCAGCTTCAGCAACATCGGCCAGCTCAAGCTGCGCGCTCCGGTGAAGATCGCCGGTGTCCGCATCGGCTCGGTCGAGGCCATCGACCTCGACCCGGACAAGCTCGAGGCGCGGGTGAAGCTGGCGATCGACACACGCTTCAACCAGTTGCCGGACGATTCCTCGGCCGCGATATTCACCAGCGGTTTACTGGGTGACCAGTACGTTGGCGTGCAGCCTGGCGGCTCTCCGGACATGTTCAAGGATGGCGACGAATTCGTGCTGACGCAGTCCTCGCTGCAGCTGGAGGATCTGATCGGCAAGTTCCTGGTCAACGGATCGCCCACACCGGCCGAATCGGGCGGCGATGCCGCCAAGCAAACCGATCCGTCACCCGCCGATTCCGGCAAGCACCCCTAAGAAGGAGTTGTCCATGTTGCGCACCCTCGGCCTCGCATTCGCCCTGGCTGTCGGCGGTTTCGCGTTCTCGCAGGCACACGCCGCGGCCCAGCCGCAGGACGTGGTGCAAACCATCGCCGACGAGCTCGGCAAGGCCATCGAAGGTCATCGCGATGAGCTGAAGGGAGATCCCGAAAAGCTGATCACGGTCATCGATGGCATCTTGCTGCCGCATTTCGATATCGACTACGCCTCGATCCTCGTGCTCGGCCAGAACGCGCGCACGGCATCGCCGGAGCAGCGTTCCCGTTTTGCCAAGGCGTTCTACGAGTCCATCACCCATCGCTACGCCGAAGGCCTGCTCAACTACACGCGCGGCCGCGTGAAGGTGCTGCCGACGCGTGGCGAGATGAACGACAAGAAGACTATCGTGCGCACCCAGGTCACGCTCGATGACGGCAAGCCGGTGGCGGTGGACTATGCCTTCCGCAAGACCGGGGACGGGCAGTGGAAGGCGTACGACGTCATCGTCGAGGGCATTTCCTACGTCACAAACTACCGCAATCAGGTCGCGGCGGAGATCAAGAAGTCCGGCCTTGATGCCCTCATCCGCCGTCTCGAAACGCAGGGCGCGGATGCTCTGAAGACGATGGAGAAGGATCAGGGCGGTGGTTGAGGCCGCGCGCGAGTCTCTGCGCATCGAGCGAGTCGGCGACGCGCATGTGCGCGTCGCCGGCGTGTTGGGTTTTTCCGAAGCAGCAGCGGCCAACGACCGCGTGCGGGAACTGGTCGACGTGGGCGGCAGCGGCGCGATCGACGTCGATGTCGCGGGGCTTCGCCAGGTCGACAGCGCGAGCCTAGCGGTCTTGTTGTCGTGGGCGGCCCATGCGGCACGGAAGGGGCGCCCGCTGCGCTTCCACGGCGTGGCGCAGGATCTGCGCGCGCTGGCGCACCTGTGTGATGCCGAGCCCCTGCTTGGCCTGAACTGACGGTTCGTCCGATTGCGGAGCGCTTGCGCGCCCCGCGCGCGATCAGCCCGGAGGCGGATCGCCGCCGTCGGAGTTGCGCTTCTTGTCGTAGTCCTGCTGTTCCTTCAGCAAGTCCTCGATGTCGGCGTCGTCCTGCGTGCCCTGCATCTCCTCGATCAGCTCCATCGGCGG
Source organism: Dokdonella sp. (assembly GCA_030150315.1). Taxonomy (GTDB): domain Bacteria; phylum Pseudomonadota; class Gammaproteobacteria; order Xanthomonadales; family Rhodanobacteraceae; genus Dokdonella_A. The sequence goes on from JASLGB010000412.1 coordinate 2,765, forward strand.
CTCGCGATCGTAGATGTCGTACAGGCGGCGTTGCCGGTATGCGTCGCGGTAGAAGACGTACGGATCGTAGACGCCTTCCAGCAGCCCTTCGGCATCGATGCCGCGCGAGCGCAGGGTGACCAGATAGGCCATGTTCGGCAGATAGCGCTGGAACAGGTTCAGCTGCTTGTGTTCGCGCGCGTACCAGCCGAGCGGGTCGAACCAGTTGTCCACCGGCATGCGCCACACGTCGCG
>JASLGB010000082.1 GCA_030150315.1 Dokdonella sp.
ACCTCGCCGAGTCGGTGACCCTGATGCAGGACGCCAACGGCGCCGAACTGCGCGCCGCGTTCGAGCGCGCCGACGCGCTGGTGATGCTGAGCCGCCACGAAGGTTTCTGCGTTCCGTTGATCGAAGCGATGGCACTCGGCACGCCGATCATCGCGCGTGCGTCGAGCGCATTGCCGTGGACGCTCGGCGACGCCGGCCTGTGCTTTGACGAAGCCGACGCGCACGTGATCGCGGCGGCGGCGTTGCGCGTGACGCGCGATGCGGACCTGCGCGAGCGCCTGCGCGCCGCCGGTCGCGCGCGCTACGAATCGACCTTCGCGCCGGCCGTGCTCGAACGCACGCTGGCCGAAGCGATGACGCGGATCGCGCTGCGATGAAGGCCGCCATCCTGCTGCCTTCGCTGGCCGGCCGCGACGCGGTCGGCAACGACGCCTTGGCCATGGCCGCACTGCTGCGCGAGCGCGGCATCGACACGCGCGTTTTCTGCGAGCACGCGCACGGCGTGTCGGAGAAAACCTTCGCGCCGGAGACGCTGCCGGACTTCGCCGGCGGCCCCGACGACCTGGTCATTTACCACTTCTCGACCGGCTGGCCGCTCGCGCTGGACCTGCTGCGCCGCGTGCGCGGCCGCCGCGTCGTGCGCTACCACAACATCACGCCACCGGAATTCTTCGCCGGCATCGACCGCAACTACGAGACCGCCTGCGCGCGCGGTCGCGACGAGATTGCGCCGGTCGCGCGACTCGGCTGCGAGCTGTATCTGGCCGCGTCGCAATACAACCTCGACGAGCTGAGCACGCACGGCGTGCCGGCCGATCGCGGCGCGGTGCTGGCACCGTTCCATCGCATCGACCAGCTGCTCGACGCGGAAGCCGATCTGCGCCTGCTCGACGAGTTGAACGACGGCACGCGCAACCTGCTGATGGTCGGCCGCATCGCGCCGAACAAGAACCACATCGCCCTGATCGATGCGTTCGCCGCGCATGTCGACGGCTACGGCGATCCGGTGCGCCTGCTCATCGTCGGCAAGTCCGACCCGGGACTGGATGCCTACAACCAGGCGATCCATGCACGCATCGAGCAGCACCGCCTTGGCCATCGCGTCTGGTGGCTCGACTCGCTGTCCGAGGCCGAGCTCAAGGCGGCGTATCTGGCCAGCCACGCGTTCGTCACGCTGAGCCGGCACGAGGGTTTCTGCGTGCCGCTGGTCGAGGCGATGGCGCTGGGCGTGCCGGTGCTGGCACTGGCTTCCAGCGCGATTGCCGAAACCGTCGGCGACGGCGGCATCGTCTGGGACGACGAGGACCCGTGGCTGTACGCGGCCAGCCTCGCACGGCTGGCCAGCGACGAGCCCTTCCGCAACGGCCTGCGCGATGCGGCGCGACGCCGTTACGAAGCCGGTTTCGCGCTCGCCGTCCTGCGCCGGCGTTTCCATGCCCTGCTGGAGTTGCCGCGATGAAGCGTGTCGCGATCGTGGTCCCGCGTTGCCATCACAGCCTGACCGGCGGCGCCGAAGCGCATGCGTGGCAGTACGCGACCCTGCTGTCGGGCGACTACGCAGTCGATGTGCTGACGACCTGCGCCAGCGACTACGTGAGCTGGGCCAACGACCTGCCCGAAGGCGTCGAGCAGCGCGATGGCGTTGCCATCCGTCGCTTCCGCGTTGCGCGCGAGCGCGGCGTCTATTTCCACGACCTGCATCGCCGCCTGCTGGCGCACTTCCAATCCAACGGCGAGCGCGTCGATTGGCCCGAAGCCCTGCAGGACGAATTCATCCGATCGCAGGGCCCGGTCTGCCCGGGTCTGCTCGAGCACCTCGAACAGCACGGCGCCGACTACGCCGCGGTGCTCTTCCTGACCTACCTGTACCCGACCACCTACGACGCCTCGCGCGTGCTGCGCCACCGGCGCTGGGGTCTGGTGCCGACGCTGCACGACGAGCCACCGGCGTATTTCAGCGCCTACGCGCAGATGGCGCGCCGCGTGCCGCGAATCCTGTGGAACACGCCGGCCGAACGCCGTCTCGGCAAGCGCCTGTGGGACATCGACGCCGGCAATTTGGTCGCGATGACGGTGGACACACGCACGGCCGAGCCGGCGCGCGAAGCAACAGCGTACCTGCTCTACAGCGGCCGCATCGACACGCACAAGGGCTGCGCGATGCTGCTCGATGCGTTCGAGTCGTGGCGTCGCGCGCGACCGGAGTCGAACCTCAGCCTGATCCTGACCGGTTCGGACAAGCTCGGCGTGCGCTCGTCCGAACACGTCCGCTACCTCGGATTCGTCAGCGAGGAACGCAAGCTGGCGCTGATGGCCGGTGCGCTCGCTTTCGTGCACCCGTCACCGTACGAAAGCCTCAGCATCGTCGCGCTGGAAGCGATGGCGCAGGGCACGCCGATCCTCGTCAACGGCGAGTGCGAGATCCTTGCCGACCACGTCGACGCGAGCGGCAGCGGCTTCGTTTTCCGTGGCGAGGACGGCCTGCACGCGGCGATCGACGCAGTGCGCGCGCTGGATCCTGCCTCGCGCGACCTGCACGCGCGCCGCGCGCGCGCGTACGTCGGCGACAACTACAGCCGCGACCAGGTCCGCGCACGCCTGATCGCCGAGATCGAAGCGCTGGCGGCGGACTGACGGCAAGATTGCGGCGGCGTCGCGGGTGGCCGATTGCAGCTGGCCGATCGCCGCCCGTCGCCATCGGGGCGGCTCACGCAGTCCGCGCTGTCGACTCGCCTCAGCGCGACTCGAAACGGGTCGAGAAGCGCGCGCCGCCCAGCTCCGGTGCGGCATCGACCATCAAGGTCGCGCGATACGCCTTCAGGATGTCCTGCACGATCGACAGACCGATGCCATGGCCCTGCACGCGCTCGTCGCCACGCACACCGCGTTGCAGCAGGTGCTCGACGCGCTCGGGCGGAATGCCGGGGCCATCGTCCTCGACGCTGATGTACAGTCCGGCGCGTCCACCGGCTTGCGCGGGCAGCGCCTGCGTCGTCAGCAGCACCCGCCGCCTGGCCCACTTGAAGGCGTTCTCGAGCAAGTTGCCAAGCAGCTCCAGCAGATCACCCTGATCGCCATGGAAGCGCGCGGCGGGATCGAGGTCGAACTCGCACAGCACGCCCTTGTCGGCATAGACCTTCTCCAGGCTGCGCACGATTTCCTCGGCATAGGGATCGAGCGGCAGCGGCGCGGCGAAGGTCTGGTGCCCCGAGGTAGCCGCACGCGACAGCTGATAGGCCACGATCTCGTCCATGCGCCCGACCTGTTCGAGCACGGTCCAGCGCAGATCCTTGCCGTCGGCGCCGCTTTCGAGCTGGCTGCGCATGACGGCAAGCGGGGTTTTCAGGCTGTGGGCAAGGTCGGACAAGGTATTGCGATAGCGCTTGACGCGCTCGCGCTCGGCCTCGATGAAGTTGTTGATGTTCGCCGTGAGGCCCGCCAGTTCAGCCGGGTAGTTGTGTGCCAGATGCTCCTGCGCGCCGCGCTCGACGCGACGAAGATCGGCGGTGACGCGACGCAGCGGCGACAGGCTCCAGCGCAGCACGCCAAACAGCAGCAGCAGCAGCACCACGCCGAGCGCGCCGAGCCATGCGGCGAGCGTGCGACGGTACACATCCACCTGGCGGCGCAGCGCATGCGAGTCCTCGGCGACGTGGAAGGTCACGTTCAACTCGCTCTTGGCGCCGGGATTCCAGACCACGCCCTGCGAAAGGATGAACAGCTCGCCGTCCTGCGTATCCAGCGGCCCGCGGAAGCTGACATGGCCTGGCGCCAGTTCCTCGGCAAAGGGCAGGTCGCGTCCGATCGCGGACGCCGAACGCCACTCCTTTTCCTTCGCGCCGACGATGCGGCCGCCGACGATGCCGGCGTAGAGGCCGGTATCGGTCGGCTCGTCGAAACGCGGGTCGGGGCCGACGTCCGGCGGAATCAGCTCGCCGGCCCGATTCGGGTCGGAGCTGGCGAGATAGGTGTAGAGATAGCCCTGAAGGCGTTCGCGCAGGCTGTTTTCCGCGGTCTGGTAGAACGCGTTGTCGAGCGAAAAGAAGGCGACCGCGAGGAACGCGGCGAGCACGAGCCCGGCTGCCGCGAGCGAGCGCGCCTGCAGCGACAGCGGCCCCTGCATCGGCGGGTCAGCCGACCTTCACGTCTTCGGCCGGCGCATCGCTGCGCTCAAGCGCGAAGCGGTAGCCGCGACCACGCACGGTTTCGATCGGCTTGATCGTGTTTTCCGGGTCGAGCTTGCGGCGCAGGCGACCGATGAACACTTCCAGCACGTTCGAGTCGCGATCGAAGTCCTGCTGGTAGATGTGCTCGGTCAGGTCGGCCTTGGAGACCAGTTCGCCCGCGTGCAGCATCAGGTATTCGAGCACCTTGTACTCGTAGCTGGTCAGGTCCACGCCGTTGCCGTTGACGGCCACGGTCTGCGCCGTGGTGTCGAGCACGACCGGCCCGCACTCCAGCGTCGGGCGCGACCAGCCGCTGGCGCGGCGCACCAGCGCGTTGAGGCGCGCCAGCAGTTCCTCGACATGGAACGGCTTGACCATGTAGTCGTCGGCGCCGTGCTTGAGTCCCTGCACCTTGTCCTGCCACGACGTGCGCGCCGTGAGGATCAGGATCGGATAGCGCTGGCCGGACTCGCGCAGCTGCTTGACCAGATCCATGCCCGACAGCTTGGGCAGTCCGAGGTCGATGATGGCGACGTCGAACGGCACTTCGCGGCCAAGGTACAGCCCTTCCTCGCCGTCACCGGCGGCATCGACCGCAAAGCCGTCGCGCTTGAGCCTCGCCGCCAGCGTTTCACGCAGCGGCGCCTCGTCTTCAACCAACAATACGCGCATGCAATTCTCCTTGGGCGCTCATCCGTGTTCGCGCGAATCGAGGGCAGCCGGTCCATGGCACGCCGGTCTTCGGGAAAGCGGCCCGACGGACGGGTCAGCGTTCCGCTGGGACCTGTACCACGCGCACCTGCCCGGCGGGCGTGAGGATCTTGATGCGATAGATCTTGCGCTTGCCGACGTTGAGCGTTTGCACCGACAGCACCTTGCCCGGCGACTGCAGCTGGGCTTCGGCGACGGCCTCCTGCACGCTGACCTCGCGCGCGAGGCCGGCCAACGGCGTCAGTGCCGCAATCGACGCCGTCAGGAAAACCGCCGCAAGACTGGTACCGCGCAAGACTCGCATCGTCCTCATCTTAGCCCGCAGGCCCATTCGCGCAAACCGTTCCGCAATGAATCGGAAGTGTCGGAAAAATGCATTGAATTGGCGCTGAACTCCGAAGAACGTCGGGCGCCTGCGGGCTTGTGCATGCGGTCAGATGGCATAGTACATCTGATACTCGAGCGGATGGGTGGCCGAGCGGAAGCGCGTGACCTCGACCATCTTCGTCTCGATGTAGGCATCGATGAAGTCGTCGGTGAACACGCCGCCCGCCTTGAGGAAGTCGCGGTCCTTGTCGAGCGCATCCAGCGCCTGGTCAAGCGAATGGCAGACCGTCGGAATGTTCTTTTCCTCTTCCGGCGGCAGGTCGTAGAGGTCCTTGTCAGCCGGCGCACCCGGATCGATCTTGTTCAGAATGCCGTCGAGGCCGGCCATCATCAGCGCGCTGAAAATCAGGTAGCCGCTATTCATCGGATCGGGAAACCGCACCTCGATGCGGCGCGCCTTCGGACTCTGCACGAACGGAATGCGGCAGCTCGCCGAGCGATTGCGCGCGGAATAGGCCAGCATCACCGGCGCCTCGAAGCCCGGCACCAGCCGCTTGTAGCTGTTGGTCGTAGCGTTGGCGAACGCGTTGATCGCGCGCGCGTGCTTGAAGATGCCGCCGATGTAATGCAGCGCCATCTGCGACAGGCCGCCGTAGAGGTCGCCGGCGAACAGGTTCTGGCCGCCCTTCGACAACGACTGGTGCACGTGCATGCCGGAACCCGCGTCGCCGCCGATAGGCTTGGGCATGAAGGTCACGGTCTTGCCGTTCTGGTGCGCGACGTTCTTCAGCACATACTTCAGCGTCATCAGCTCATCGGCTTTCTTCAGCAGGGTGTTGAAGCGCGTGCCGATTTCGCACTGGCCGGCGTTGCCGACTTCGTGGTGATGCACTTCGACGACCTGGCCGAGCTGTTCGAGCACCTTGCACATCTCGCTGCGCAGGTCCTGGAAGCTGTCCACCGGCGAAACCGGAAAGTAGCCGCCCTTCACGCCGCCGCGATGACCGTGGTTGATGCCGTCGAACGACTTGTGCGTGGACCAGGCGGCCTCTTCCGAGTCGATCTGGTAGGACACATGCCCCATCTCGTTGCGGTAACGCACCGAGTCGAAGATGAAGAACTCCGGCTCCGGCCCGAAGTACGCGGTGTCGGCGATGCCAGTGGATTTCAGGTAGGCCTCGGCGCGGCGCGCGATGGAGCGCGGATCGCGACCGTAGGCCTGCATCGTGCTCGGCTCCAGCACGTCGCAATGCAGGATGAGCGTGGTGTCGACGGTGAACGGATCGAGGATCGCACTGTCCGGATCGGGCATCAGCACCATGTCCGATTCGGCGATGCCCTTCCAGCCCGCGATCGACGAGCCATCGAACATCTTGCCGTCCTCGAACAGCGCCTCGTCGACGGTTCGCGCCGGATAGGTGACGTGGTGCAGCTTGCCGAGCATGTCGGTGAAGCGCAGATCGACGAACTCGACGGCATGTTCCTGGATCATCTGCAGGACGTTGTGGACGGACACGGGCGACTCCTCTCGAAGGGATGCGAGATGTACAGCAATCGGCGTGCCAGCGGGGCAACATGCTGTTTTTCTGCGAGTATCATCGACAGCGGCGCTCAACCGGACTCGCCAATGCACCATCAAGGTGCAATTTTATCCACATTTGCACCATCCAAAAGCAAACCGCATCCGCCGGAAACTCCATGCACGACATTCTGATCCCGATCCTGCTCGGCCTCATCGAGGGCATCACCGAGTTCCTGCCGATTTCCAGCACCGGCCACCTGCTGATCGCCGAGCACTGGCTCGGCCGTCGCTCGGACGTGTTCAACATAGTCATCCAGGCCGGAGCGATCCTTGCGGTCGTGCTGATCTATCGCGCACGCCTGTGGCGTCTGGCCACCGGCCTTGGCGAACCGGCGAACCGCGACTATGCGGCGAAACTCACGGTTGCCTTCCTGATCACCGGCGCACTGGGCTTCGCCGCGACCCGGCTCGGCTTCAAGTTGCCCGATTCGATCGAGCCGATCGCATGGGCGCTGGTCATCGGCGGAGTCTGGATGCTGGTGGCCGAGTATTTCGCCGGCAAGCAGCCCGATCGCAGCGCCATCACCTGGAAAGTCGCGATCCTGGTCGGGCTCGCCCAGGTCGCCGCGGCGATCTTCCCCGGCACCTCGCGTTCGGCGGCGACCATCTTCGTGGCGATGCTGGCCGGAGCCAGCAATCGCGCCGCGGCCACCGAGTTCGCCTTCCTGGTCGGCATTCCGACCATGTTCGCCGCCAGCGGCTACGAGCTGCTGAAGGCTTGGAAGGCGGGCGGCGCGCACGAGGACTGGTCGGCGCTGGGGCTGGCCTTCGTCGTCTCGGCGCTGACGGCCTTCGTCGCGGTGAAGTGGCTGCTCGGATACATCCGCGCCCACCGCTTCACGCCGTTTGCGATCTACCGCATCGTGCTCGGCACCGCGCTGCTCGCGTTCGCGGTGCCGTCATCGGATTGATCGGGCGCCGGCGTCGAGCGCGCGCCGCGGAGGCGCCTCAGACGTCGCCGTCCTGCGCCCAGCCTTCGCCGTTGCCACGCTGGTAGACACGGTCGGTGTCGAGCACGGAGCCGGCCGGAATCGAATCGCGCTGCGACAGGTCGGCATAGAGCGGCGTGAAGTCCGGGCGCGTGGCATCCATCAGCTGGTCGAAGCCGTCGATGACGAAGTAGGTCTTCTGGTAGGTGTCGATGCGGTAGCGCGTGCGCATGATGCGCGGCATGTCGAAGCCGATGCGGTTCGGCGCCGCCGATTCGAGGCTGTGGATCGACTCGCCCTTCGAGCTGACGATGCCCGAACCGTAGATGCGCAAGCCGTCGTCCTGGCGCATCAGTCCGAACTCGACCGTGTACCAGTACAGGCGCGTCAGGTTGACCAGCGCCTCGGGGCCGATGCCGTGCGCCTTGACGCCGCCGCGGCCGTAGGCCTGCATGTAGTCGGCAAACACCGGATTGAGCAGCAGCGGCACATGGCCGAACACGTCGTGGAACAGGTCGGGTTCGGCAATGTAGTCGACCTGCTCGGGCTTGCGGATCCACCAGGTCACCGGAAAACGGCGATTGGCCAGATGCTCGAAGAAGTCCAGTTCCGGCAGCAGGCCTTCGACGCCGATGAGTTGCCAGCCGGTGGTCTTGACCAGCACCTCGTTGAGTTCATCAAAGCGCGGGATCGCGTCCGGCGACATGCCGAAGCGCTCCTGGTTGTCGATGAACTCGCGGCAGGCGCGGCCCTTCAACACTTCGCGCTGGCGCTGGAACAGGATCGACCAGGTTTCATGGTCGGCGCGCGCGTAGTCGCTCCAGGGCTGCTCCACCACGGCAGTGGTATAGACCGGCACGTACCCTTTGTCGGTTTGCTGGTGTTCGACGCGACGGGGAGCGGAAGCATTCATGGCGCACGCATTCAAGAGGACTTGGTGAAAGCTTAGCGCGGTTCGATCGTGGCCGCGTTGCGCAGGATCAATGCAATGTCGACGGCGGCTCTTCGCGCGGCGGAGAGCGGAACGCAATGACCTTCCCACGCGTTTCCGCGGCGCGCTCGCGCTGCCACAGCACCGGCACTTCCTGTGCGCGCGGCAATTCCAGCTCGTCGTCGACCTCCGCCTCGTCTTCCTCGTCTTCCCACGAATACCGCTTGCGCGGCGGCAGCGGGTCGCGCTGCGTCAGCAGCAAGGCGCAGACGAAACCGGTCAGCGCACCGGCGAAGTGGTATTCGTAGCTGACGTTCGGCTCGCGCGGCAGCACGCTCATGAGCATGCCGCCGTACAGGAAGAACACGACCAGCGACACCACCACGGCGAGTCGGTCGCGCCGCAGCAGCCCCATCATGAAAAGAAACACCATCAGGCCATGCGCGATGCCGCTGGCACCGACATGCGTCGAGGGCCGCGCGAACAGCCACACGCCCAGCCCGGAGGCCAGCCAGATCAACGGCAGCGCAATGCGCGTGGCACGCGGATAACAGTACAGCGTCAGCGTCGCCAGCATCGCCAGCGGCAAGGTGTTGGACATCAGGTGCTCGAACGAGGCGTGCGCGAACGGCGCGGTCAGGATGCCGACCAGTCCGTCGAGCTGACGCGGCCGCACGCCCAGATCGTCGAGCGGCCAGCCGAGCAGCCAGGCCAGCAGCCAGGCGATCCAGACGCCGGCCAGCAGCGCCATCGAGCCGAGCACGGCGTAGCGCACGCGCTCGCGGTCGTTGGCGACTGCGAGCGCCGTGGGTTCGGGAATGGGGGGCGCAATATTCATTCCCGATCAATGGGGGCCCGTGCGCGGCCGCTCAAGCCTGACCGTCTTCCCGCTTCGGAAAGCACAGGCTGGCGATGATGGACGAGCCGATGAGCAGGGCGATGCCGGCCAGGGCAAACCCGATCGGCAACTTCCAGATGTCCATGAGCAGCATCTTCGTTCCGATGAAGATGAGCGTCGCCGCCAGGCCGTAGGCAAGCAGGTGGAAGCGCTCGGCCGCGCCTTCCAGCATGAAGAACATCGCGCGCAGGCCCAGCACCGCGAAGACGTTCGAGGTCAGCACGATGAACGGATCCTCGGTCACGGCGAAGATCGCGGGGATCGAATCGACGGCGAAGATCACGTCGGTGACCGCGATCATGATCATCACCACGAACAGCGGCGTATAGAGGTGCCGGCCGCTGTCGGCCACGCGCATCGCGGTGCCGCGGAACTCCTTCGTCAGCGGCAGGTGCCGGCGCATCCAGCGCAGCATCGGGTTGGCCTCCAGATCCGGCTCCGAGCCGGTCGAGAGCAGCATGCGCACACCGGTGAAGATCAGGAACAGGCCGAACAGGTAGAGGATCCAATGGAACTTCGCGATCAGTGCCGCGCCGACGAAGATCAGGATGCCGCGCAGCAGGATCGCACCGAGCACGCCGACCATCAGCGCTCGCTGGCGCAACTCCGCCGGCACCTGTAAGGAATTGAAGATCAGCAGGAAGACGAAGATGTTGTCGACCGCCAGCGCCTTCTCGACCACGTAACCGGTCAGGAACTGCAGCGCGACCTCATTGGCCAGCGCACGACCGCCGTGGCCGTCCAGCCACCACCACAGGCCGAGGTTGAAAGCCAGCGCCAGACCGACCCAGGCCAGGCTCCAGTACAGCGCCTCGCGGAAGGAAACCCGATGCGGGCCTTCGCTGCGCAGGACGAGGAAGTCCACGGCCAATGCCACGACGACGACGAGCGCGAAGGCGCTCCAGAGACCGGTACTTCCGATGGTGTGCATGCTTGGCTCCGAAAAAGAAAAACCCCGAGAACCGGACGGCACTCGGGGCCTTTGCGTTTTCGCTGGGCACACCTTCGCCGTGATCGGCGAAGGTCTCGCTCGCGATTCCTTGCGGAACCGCCTGTCGGACCGGAGTCTTGCGACTCGTGTTGACGATCACGACAGCGGGAGCTACTCCCCTTCTGTTGTCGCCGCGCACGATACGCGCCGCTCCCGACGCTGGCAAGCACGGCGTCGGGTCAGGGAACGAACGCGATGCGCAGCGCGTACAGGACGGCCACGGCGACTCCGACGAAGACCGCCGCCACGATCAACCCGGCGACGACACGCATCGTCGTGGCGCCTTCTTCGTCGGTCCGCGCGCCGCCGGCAAGGTCGCCGCGCGCATGCTGTCCGACCCAGTCCAGCGCGTGCCGCAGCGAAGCCATCGCGCCGGCCGGGCGCCGATCGGTTCCGTTGGTCGCCAGCTCGCCGCGCCGGGCGTTCTCATTGACCGTCTGACGAGTGTTCTCGGTCAGGCCGCTGCGCTTGGCATCCAGCGCGCCGTCGCGCAGGCCCAGACCTTTGTTGCGCGCCTGCGCCTCGGCGTTGCGCGCATCGGCCAGGCTGCGTCCCGGCTGTTCGGCGCCCTGCTTCGCCAGCGCGCGATCCGCGGCGGTTTCCGCGCGCGCCTTCGCCTCGGCGGGAAGCTGTTGCGGCTGCGCGTTGCGCAACTCCTTCGCGGCGTTTTGCTGCTGCGCCTGCTGCTGCGCCAGCGTCTGCGGTTTCTCCTGCGCGGCCGTGCCCGCGGATTGCGCCATTGTGTTGCCTTGCTGCACGGAAGCCTGTTGCGGCACTGCCTGCTGCGGCACTTGCTGCGGTGTCTGCAGCTGCGCCGCGGCGCCTTGCGCGAGCTGCGCCTGCCCCGCCTGCGCGGCGGCAAGTCCGCCGCCAAGCATCGCCTGCGCCGCCGTCGCCTGAAGCCCGCTGCGAACCGTGTCGGAGGATTGGGCTGCCGGCGAAGCATTGGATGCCGTTTGCGCCATCGTGGCTCCCGGCATGCGTTCGCTGGCGCCCCGCCCGCTTGCCAGCGGCGAGGAGTCCGCACCCATACGTGGCGTCGCGGCGGCGTCGCCACGACTCAAATGCGTCGGCGGGGCATTCTGGCCCGGCTGCGGGCCTTGCATGGAAGATCCCGGCGTGCCCGAACTGCCTGGCTGGCTCCCTGGCTGGCTGCCCTGCTGACCGCCCGCGCGAGCGCTATTCGGATCCGTACCGGGCGGGGTCCACGACGAGGAAGGCGGCGTGCTTCCCGGCGGCTTGCCCAGCGCGGCCCCCAGCTGAATCAGGGTATCGCCGACGCGCTCGCCCAGCCCGCCGCCTTTCTCCGGCTTCAGCGTGTAATTGCCACTCGAAGCGGTATTGCCGTAGGAGTCCTGCCCGCCTTTTCCGACGCCTGGATTCTGCCCGGAGGCCCTGCCCCCGTCGCCTCTGCCCTGATTGCCGTTCTCGTTGTTTTGATTGGCGGGGTTGTGAGGGTTGCCGACGCCGCGGGTCCATCCGTTGGGGACACTGTTGCTACCGCCCTGGAGTGCACCCATGGGGTTGCCCGCGTTGCGGTTGCCGTTGTCGCCACGAGTGTCCCGAGGATCATGAGTCCCCTGGGGCCTGCTTGCCGTCGGCTCGGGGTCGGCGACGTCGCCGCCCGAATGGGATGGCTCCGGTGTGGCGTTGCCGCCGCGACTCAAGTCCTGAGGCGCTTCTCCCTGACCGGGCGCCAACTGTCCGGGAAGGCCAGAGCCAGAAACAGGAGTGAGAGGCATGTCAGAAGTTCCTTGAAATCCGACCCGCACGGACCGAGGAAAACAGATATAACGCCGCGCGGTACCGGTCGGGACTAGGGAAAACCCGAGGTCCTACAAGCACCTGCGTCCGTCGCCCCCCTCGGGAGGCGACGGACGGACGATTACTCGCAGAGCATCCCGTTTGCGCTGAACAGTCGCGAGAAACCGTTCGTTCCGCTGATGGCAGGCACCGAGGAAGGAAGCCCCCCGGCCGGCGTGAAGGTCACGTCCAGGCGGTTGCAGTGCGGGAAGGAGAATGTCGCCTTGCCCCACCGCACCTGGGTATTGTTCTTGCCGAGGTAATAGACATCCGAGGTCACGCTGGTGGCGCCTTCGGCAAAGCCGTTGGTGCCGATGAGCCAGAACGGATCTCCGTTGTTGTCGCGGGTGAGCAGGTCGAAAACGATCTGCCGCGACCAGGTGGCATTGGCGCCCGAGCCGCTCCACTGCTCGCTGACCTGCATCAGCAGGCCATCGCCGGGCCGCGTGACGCCAACCCATTGCGCGGCGGCGTAGCCATCGAACGGCAGCGACTTGAACGCATCGGGATAATCCGACTGCGTCGGCTCGTAGCCGCGCACGCTGAGCGTCACCGGCGAAACGCCGTTCAGCACCGGATCCACGCGCAGCGCGAACGGATAGTTGAAGGCGAAGTGCTCGGTGTTGGTGTACGGGTAGTCCTCCAGCACGAACGTGGTGCTGTCGAACAGCGGCGCCGAGAACGGGGTGTCGGAAACGACCGTGTTCGGTTCCAGCGCGGCACGCAGCAGGGCGCGGTCGCTGTCGAGCGAGCTGCCGTTCTGCGTCACATGGATCAGCGGGTAGGTGATGTAGTAGTTCGGGCTGGCGCCGCTGTCGCGCTTGATGCGCATCAGCGTCATCGCGTTCTTGCCGCGATCACCGTTGTATGGGGTCAATTCCCCGCTGCTGCTGCAGGCGATGCGCCAGACGGAAATGGTCACGGTCTCCGCCACTGCTTGGCCGGAGGACGGATTCCTCGCGAACACGGGTACCCGCGCCTGCGCAAGGACCGGTCCACTGGGTGTATCCGGCAGCGGAACGGCGCCGCAACTGGGCGGATAGCTGCGGAACCCGTTGGCGTGGAGCGCGCCGGGCCGCACCGAGGTCGTGGCGGTAACGGATTCGGCAGCAGCCGGCGCCACCTCCATCTGCTTGAGCAGGGCCAGCTTGTTGCGCATCGCCGCGGCGGCGTGAACCTGCGCGGCGGATTCGTGGGCCGCGATGTCGGCGGCGGACAGGGGCGTCGTTTCGACCTGGGCGAAGGCGCTGGTTGCGGCGATTCCGACGGCGAGGGCGAGCGTCAGTCGGGTCAGGGTCTGCATGGTGAACTCCCATCTTGCTTGCGGTTTTCGTGCGAGCGCGGTCCTGCGAGGAACCGCCGTCCGCAATGCGGACGCTTCATCATCGCGCCGTCGCAGCGCGGATACCGCGATCCGGCGCAAGACCTCGGGAACACCCTAGGTCCGTGGAATCGCGGCTTCCGGCCGCCGATCCGTCGCGTTCCGGCGACCTTGCGCCAGATTGCGCAATCGCGCGGGCGAGTTGCGCTCAGCGAGGGGCAACTCGCCCGCAGCCGTCAATGCCGGCATCCATCCGTTCGGGTAAAGATGCGCGGACTGTCCCTGTCCGCGCTTTCCTGCGGGTGCGTGCCGCTTATTCGCACACCATGCCGTTCGCACTGAACAGACGGGCGAACTGCTGCGTGCCGCTGAACGTCGGCACCGAGGCGGGCAGGCCGCCATTCGGCGTCATCTTCATGCTGAAGTCATTGCAGCTCGGGAACGACAACACCACGCTGCCCCAGCGCGTCAGCGCATTGTTCGCCGCGAGGTAGTAGACGTCCGCACTGACGCTGAGATCGCCTTCCACGAACGGGGCGCTGCCGATCAGCCAGAACGGATTGCCGTTGTTGTCGCGCGTGAGCAGGTCGAACACGACCTGGCGCGACCAGGTCGCATCCGGTCCCGTGCCGCTCCACTGCTCGCTGACCTGCACCAGCAGGCCGTCACCGGGGCGCGTCTTGCCGACCCATTGCGCCGCGGCATAGCCGTCGAACGGCAGCGGATTGAATGCATCCGGATACGTCGTGGAAGTGGCCACGAAGTCGGGCATCTTGATGTTGACCGGCGTGACGTTGGCGATCGGATCGACGCGCAGCGTGAAGGCGTAGTTGTAGTAGTAGGTGCCGAAATCCTGGTACGGATAGTTTTCCAGCACATAGGTGGCCGCGTCCGCGATCGCCGCATCGAACGGAATGTCGGCGATGACCGTGTTCGGCTCCGTCGCCGCGCGCAGTCGGCTGTAGTAGTCGTGGTAGTTGTCGTCGCCTTGCTCGACGGTGATCTGCGGGAATACCACGTAGTTGTTCTTGTTGGCGCTGGAATCGCGCTCGATGCGCATCAGCGTCATCGCATTCGCATCGCCGTCGAAGTTGTAGGGCGTCAGCTCGCCACTGTTGCTGCAGGCCAGGCGCCACAGCGTCAGCGTCGCGTATTCGACGCCGACGTCGTCGCCGGTGTCGTAACGCTTGGACCACAGCGGCACGCGCGTGCGCACGACCGTGCCGCCGGATGGCGTGTCCGGCAGCGGATCGGCGGCGCAGCTTGGCGGGTAGGCGCGCAGCGGATTGGCATGCGGCGTCCCCGGATACACGTTTGCGGTCGCCGCCTTCCGAGCATCCGCCTTGGCGGTCTTCGGAGCCGACTTGCGCAGGCGCTGGTTGCGCAGCGCCGCGTCCGCGGCAACCGCGGCGCGATGCGTGGCGACCGTGCCGGCGTCGGCTGGCGTCGCGCCGCTTTCGGCAAACGCGGGAGCAATGGCCGCCGCGACCAGCGTGGCCAGGCTCAGACGAGCGATTGGATGCATGACAAATTCCCCAGGGTGGATGAATGGCCGAGCATGGTCAGCGCGTAATGAATTCGTGGTGAACCCGAGTCGCTGTGCCTGCCCGCATTGCAGGGACGCGATGCGCGCACGGATCGTTGCGCGACGCCCGCAGAAAAAGGCATGCCCACGTAACGCGGGCATGCCGAACGATCAGGCAGACGTGCTTGATCGGTGCCCCGCAGCCTGCTCGCTCCAGGCTGAGGAACCCGGGAATCGCGGGGAGAACGATTCCCGGAGACTCCTACGGAATGGTGATCGGGCCACCCGTGCGGTTGTAGGCGTATCCGACCACCTGGAACGGAAAGCCGGTCGGCCAGGTCGTGCGCAGATGCACGTAGCCGTAGTTGGTCTGCCCGGTTTCCTCATTGCGGAAGCGGAAGCCGAGATACCCGTCCGCGCCTTCCAGATAGCGGCGCGTTTCCGAATAGCGCCCGCTGGCCACTTCGCTGAACACCGAATCCGGGCCGATCGTGTCGCCGCTCCGCAGCACGCGGTACGGGCCGAACACCGTTTCCGCGACGCCGCCGCTGCGCCCCGGATTGCCGTCGGCATGCCAGTAGAACAGCGCATACGGGGCCATCGGGCCGCCATGGAACGGCGCGAAGTCGTCGCCCTGGAACGGGTAATCGCTCCATTCGCCGCGCAGGAAGTTGAACGACAGGCCGAACACGGTGGGCGGCACGTTCACGTCGATCAGGCCGCTGCTGACGATGGCATCGCTGGCGCTGTCATCGAAACCGGAACAGAACACGCTGTCGCGATTGCTGGCGCAGGCGTGGTCCGGCAGCGGCGCGCTCACCTGCACCGTGACCGGAACGGACAGCGTGTGCTGCGACGGATCGTTGGTGACGATGCACAGCTCGGCCTGATGCGTGCCCGGCGCAAGCTCGCCGGCGGCCGGATCGACCTCGACACGCAGCGTGCGCGAGGCACCGGCAACCACGACGTCGGCGTTGCCGTCCACGCGCAGCCAGGGGATCGCGGCGCCGGAACAGGAAGCGCCATCGCCGGTGGCACGGATCGTGAAGTTGCCGGCCGCACCGAGGACACCCACCAGATTGGTGAACGGATTCAGGGACAGATCGTTGATGTCCGGCGGGCCGCCGAAGTTGACCGAGAGATACGACGCGCCGGCATAGGCCGTCGAGTCGAAGGCCGCCGCGTAGAGGGCATCGGGCGCGGCGTCCATCGTCCAGTTTTCGACGAAGCCGACATAGAGGTCGCCGGGACCGGGCACTTCGAACTGCGTCGCATAGGTCTGGAATCGGTCGATCGCGTCGATCGTGACGATGTGGTCGCCGCCCACGCGCACGGCATTGACCGGATTGCCGTCGCCGTCGGCGTCGTAATAGGCCAGCAGGTTCACCGACCGGCCGAGCAGGGCATCGGGATTGCCGATCGATTGTTTCGGCCACATCACCGAGATCGAGGTGATCGTCTGCGCCTCGATCAGCGCATAGCGGTTGAGC
>JASLGB010000172.1 GCA_030150315.1 Dokdonella sp.
GGTCGTGCAATGCCTCGCCGTAACGGGCGAGGTTGGGATCCAGCTTGCCGGCCGACAGGAGGTGCGCGCTGTCGGCGCCCATCGCACGCAGCGCGGCCAGTGCGTCGAGCAGATCCAGATGCGCCTTGTTCGGTGCCAGACGCCCGACCATCAGCAGCAGCGGATCGCCGTTCGGCAGCCGTCGCGCATCCGGCGCCAGGGCGCGCAGCTGCTCCACCTCGTGGAACGGCGGCAGCACCGCGCACCGATCCGCCGCGATGCCGCGTGCGGTGAAATCCTCGAGGTTGTACGGCGAGCAACCCAGATACAGCTCGCAGCGCAGGTTCGCGTAGACGTCGATCTGCGAGCGACCTTCGGCGCAGGCGGCGACGTACCCGTCGGACCAGCCCTCGAAGAATTCCGGCGGCGTGATGTTGTGGTAGCGCAGCACGCGGCGTGCCGGCGTGCTGCGGAACAGGGTTTCGGCGAAATCCCAGCCGACGCAGTAGTGGTAGATCACCACGTCCTCGTCGGAACGCAAGAACGCCTGCGCCTCGGACGGCGCGTGCACCGGTTCGTCCACGCCGCGCGCGTGCGGCGCGAACAGTGCCACCTCGTGGCCTTGCGCGCGCAGGGCGCGGGTCATGCCGAGCGTGTCGTTGCTGACCGCATCGTGCGGAGCCAGTCCCGGCACCAGCATCGCGATCCTCATGCGGACGCGGCTCCGCTCTCGCTTCGGCTCGCCAGCACCAGCGCGACTTCGCCGGCCGGCAGCGTTTCGGCGACATCGAAACCGGCTGCTTCGAGCCATCCGGCGCAGCGTGCCGCCGTGGGCGTGTCGATCGGGCGCCACGGGTCGCGTTCGCAGCGCACGATGATCCAGCCGCCCGGACGCACCACGCGCCATGCCTGGCGCAGCAGGTCGATCGCGGCCAGCGCGCCACTGCCGTGTCCGCCATCGGCCAGCAGGCTGGCGGAAAGGCTGACGCCATCGAGCGAGCCGTCGGCGCAGCGCTCCAGCACCGCGCCCGGCGTGCCGTGCGAAAGGGCCGGTTCGCGCGAGCGCGCCACCCATTCCGCGTTGGCTTCGACGCCGCTGGCATCGAGGCCGCGTTCGCGCAGCGCGGACAGCCAGCTGCCGTCGCCGCTGCCAAGATCAAGCAACTGCGCGGCATCAGCCAGGCGCAGCGACACAGCGGCAGCCCAGACGCGATGCCGTTCGCGCCGCGCAGCCGCGGCCTTGCCGTCTTCCGGCACCCCGGCGATGAAGGCATTGACCTCGGCGCGCTGCGCGGCTTCCAGTCGTTCCAGCTCGCCGAGGCCGTTCTGCAGGGTGTTGAGCCAGTGGTTGGCTGCGTGCACGTAGTGGCGCAGCTCGCCCAGCTCGTGCTCGATCGCGCCGCTGCCGTCCTGCAGCCGGGCGGTCCGCTGCTGCAGGTCGGACGATTGCTGCTCCAGCGTATCCACGCGCAGTTGCAGGCGCCGGATCTCGTGGCGCAGCTCATCGCTGCGCCGGTCGTGTTCGGAACGCACGGATTGATGCGGCGAATGCAGCTCCGCGATGCGCTGCTGCAGTTCGCGGTCGGTGTCCGCCTCGTGGTTGAACTGGGCTGCCGTCCAGTTGTCGCTGGCGCGCTGGTTGCGCAGCAGCATCGGCAAGCCGGCAAATACCAGTCCCCATTGCAGGGCATAGCCGAGCACGGGCACGCGCACGAGCTTGGACAAGGCATAGCGCGGCAACAGGCCGCGCACGTTCACGCCGACGCGACGACCTTCCGGCGACCAGCGCAGGTTGCCGATGACCTCGGCCTTCGGCGCACCGGCGGCGAGCAGGCGCAACTGCACCGACGAGCCGGCATCGTCCGGGCGACGCTTGAGGATCGCGCGGTAGACGTGGTCGATGAAGGCGATGTAATGCGGCCCGGTCAGCTCGCCGAGCGCGTACTCGAGCCGGTCGCGTTCGATGCCGTCGTTGTCTTCGGCGCGTGCCGAGCGCGGTGGCGGATCGCGACGCGGCAGTGGCGCGCGGTCGCGCACGGATTCCGCTTCGGCGCGGATCTCGTCCTTGATGCGTTCGAGGAAATCATCCTGTCGGTCCCGACTCACTCGCTTGTCCCGTCGCAAGCCCGGAGATTGGGCAGTCGCGCATTATGGCCGCGGCTCGCGCGCGAGTCGAAGCCCGCCGTCGGCATGCCGGTTGCCGCAGCCCCGTGGCGCGACTATCGTTGCCGGCCGACCCATCCGCTCCGGAGTTCCGCATGCGCCTGCTCGTCCTCACTGCCTTCATCGTCACCGCCCTGGCCGCCTGCGGCCAGCAGGCCGCGCCGCCCGCCGAAGCTCCGAAGCCGGCTCCGACCGCCGCGGCACCGGCCCCGGTCGCGGAAGCGCCCAAGCCGGCGGAAACCGTCGCGGCTCCGGTCAAGGAAATTCCGGAAGGCGCCTGCGGCGACCAGTCGGCCGTTCCCGTCGAGGAGCGCGTCGCCAACACCGCACGCTGGGAAACCGCCAGCGAACAGGACAATTTCGGCTTCGACGTGTATCGCGGCGACAGCGAGGACGGCGAGTTCGTCAAGCTGACCAAGGACCAGATCCCCGGCGCCGGCACTTCCGACGAAACGCACAAGTACGAGTACCGCGACGACAGCATCGACCCGTGCAAGGGCTACTGGTACTACATCGAGCAGACCAACACGAACGGCTCGAAGGAAAAGATCACGCCGGTATTCCACGCCGGGCCGAAGCGCCGCGCCGTCGGCAGCCCGGCGCCGCAGCCGGCGGAACCCGTCAAGTCCTGATCGCGGCGCCGCGATGACGCTCGCGGCGTCCGTTTCCTCGACTGCAAGGCGCGATCGCCGCCGATTCGGTGCGGCGATCGCGTTCGTGCTGCTGTTTGCCGTCTCCCAGGCGCTGTTGTGGTGGGCGTACTGGGGCATCGCGCCGAAGCGGCTGATCGGCGACGAAACCACCTACCAGAACTGGGCACGCGCGATCCTCGACGGCGGCCCGTGGATGCCCGGCACGATCTGGCCGCCGCTGCAGCCGTTGTGGATGGCCGCACTGTACGCGCTGGGCGGTGTGCATCTGTGGCTGGTGCAGCTGGCGCAGAGCGTCTTGTTCATCGCCTGCGGTGCGCTGCTGCGCGACCTCTGGCGCCGGCTCGGCGGCAGCGTCGCGGCCGCCAATGCCGCCGCTGCGCTGTTCCTGCTGAGCCCGTCGATCGCCGGTTTCGCGCACTGGCTGTGGCCGGAAATTCCGCATCTTTTCCTGTTGCTGGCCGCGCTGTGCCTGCTGGCGCGCGCGCCGCGGGTCGGCGCTGCAGCCCTCGCCGGCGCCTGCGTCGGCCTTGCGATGCTGGCCAAGAGCCTGCTGTCGGCGTTCTGGCCGCTGTTCCTCATCGCCTTCGTCCAGCGTTCGCAGCCGTGGCTGGCGTGGCGCGCGGTGTTCGCCTTCGTGCTGGCGCTCGGTGCCGTCACCGCGCCGGCGCTGCTGCACGGCTGGCGCGAAACCGGCCGGCCGGTGATTGCCGACAGTTCGGTCTACAACCTCTGGGTCGGGCTGACCGACCGCTGGCGCAGCGACTACATCGAGGACATGGGCGGCGCGACGCTGCCGGCATTCCTTGCCAGCGCGCCAACCCCGCACGAGCGCAACGCGCTGTATCTGGACAAGGTGCGCGCGCTGGTCGGGCAGCGCGGCGTGGCCGGCACCGTGGCCGACCAGCTCGGTCGCCAGTATTTCCGCCTGTTCAGTGCCAAGACCTCGCTGGTTTCGCAACTGCCGGGCGCGCCGTGCGCCGGGCATCTGTCGGTCTATGCGACCGCGCCGTGGCTGGCGCGCGTGCTGATGCTCGCCAACGACGCGATGCATGCGCTGGTGCTTGCCGCCGCCGCGTTCGGAGTCGCCGGCTGGCGGCGCCGACCCGATCGCCTCGCGCTGGTCGTCGGCCTGTTCCTCGCCTACCAGCTGGCGTTGTTCCTGCCATTGCACGTGAAGGCGCGCTTCCTGTTGCCGATGCTGCCGATCCTGTGCGGATTCGCCGGCAGCTTCCTGGCCTCGCTCGACCCGCGACGCCGCGCGCAAGCCGGTTCCGCGATCGCGCTGACCCCACCACGCCTGCTTGCCGGCAGCGCCCTCGCCGCACTGTTGCTGTTCCTCGCCTTCGGCGGCCCGTGGCTGGACGCATCCTGCGCGGCTTAGGCCGCGCACCGTCGCCGGAGCCGGTCGCTGCCATGCAGCCGGGCCGATCCGGTATCCTCGCCGGGTTTTTCCTTTCCCCTGTCCCATGCGCCAGCATCTGATCGAACTCGTCTTTTTCAGCACCTACGCGGAACTGCGCGCCGAGCGCGCACGCAGCTATCTCGGCCTTGCGTGGTGGGTGCTCGACCCGGCCATGCAGATGGCGGTGTGGTGGCTGCTGATCGACGTCATCCTCGGCGCCGGCGGCCCCGAATACCTGCCATCGCTGCTGATCGGCGTGACCTTGTGGCAGTGGATGAAGTCGTGCATGACCCACGGCGGCTATGCGATCTGGAGCAGCCTCAACCTCGTGCGTCAGGTGGCGCTGCCGCCGCTGGTGTTCCCGATCGTGGCGATGCTGTCGGACACGGTGAAGTTCTTCTACATCCTCGTCGTGCTGCTCGGCATCCTGTGGTTCTTCGGCTATCCGCCGAGCATGGCCTATCTGGGCCTGCTGCCGCTGTTCGCGGCGATGCTGCTGTTCTCGGCCGGCGTCGGTTTTGTCATCGCCGCGCTGGTGCCGCTGCTGCCGGACCTGCGCTTCGTCATCGAGCAGGTGCTGAACGTGGTCATGTACGTGTCCGGCGTCGTCTTCATGCTGAACAACGTGCGCTCGCCGCTGCGCGAGCTGCTGTCGCTCAATCCGATCGCGGTGATGATGGACGCCGCGCGCGGCATCCTGATGCGCGGCGAATTCCCGAACTGGGTCGGCCTGGGCAAGGCCAGCCTGATCGCGTTCGCGATCTGCGCGTTCGGCGTCTGGTTCGTCGCGCGCCTCGCGCCGCGCTATCCGAAGCTGGCCGCATGAACGGCGAAGTGCTGGTTGAACTGCGCAATGTCGGCGTCGCCTTCAGTTCGCGTCGCAGCGTCGCCGACAGCCGCTTCTGGGCGCTGGAAGACGTCACCCTCACGCTGCGCCGCGGCCAGCGGCTGGGCGTTATCGGGCGCAACGGTGCCGGCAAGAGCACCTTGCTGCGTGTGCTTGCCGGCATCCTGGCGCCCGATCGCGGACGCATGAAGCGCGGGCCGGTGTCGTGCCAGCTGCTGTCGCTGGCGCTCGGCTTCGTGCCGCACCTGTCCGGGCGCGACAACGCGATCCTGTCCGGCCTGATGCTCGGCCTGCGGCGCAAGGACATGCTGGCGCGCCTGTCCGCGATCCACGAATTCTCCGAACTGGGTTCGTTCTTCGACGAGCCGATCCAGACCTATTCCTCCGGCATGATGATGCGGCTGGCGTTCTCGGTCGCGATCCAGGTCGAGCCGGACGTGCTGCTGATCGACGAGGTGCTGGCGGTCGGCGACGCGGAGTTCCAGCAGAAATCCGGCGCCGCCCTGCGCGAGCGCATGGGCGAGGGACATACCGTCGTGCTGGTCAGCCATGCCGAGGCGCAGATCGCTGCATTGTGCGATCGCGTGCTGTGGGTCGAGCACGGCAAGACCGTCATGGAAGGCGATCGCGACGAGGTGTTCGCAGCCTACAACGCCGACCTGCACGTGGCACCCGCGCCGTGAGCGACTTCGATGCCGGCCGCATCGCCGCGCTGGCGCACCGTCTCGGCATCGAGCCGCGCCAACTGGTGCTGGTCGCGGCGCGCCTGGCACAGGCGCCCGCCACCGATGTTGGTGTGGCGCTGGCCGCCGCCCGCGCGCCGACCGGCCGCGCCCGCCATCTTGCCGACCTGATGGCGACGCCGCGGTTCGGCTTCGCGCAGGACGACGTCGATCGCGCGCTTGCTGCGGTCAGGCCGCGGGAAGCCTGAGCATGCGCGGCGCCACCCTGATCGTGCTGGCTTGGAACCAGTGGCCGATGACGCGCCGCTGCCTCGACTCCCTGCTCGCAAGCCGCCTCGATTTCGCCGAGGTGCTGGTGGTCGACAACGGCAGCACCGACGAGACCGCGCAGGGGCTGGCCGACTACGCCGGTCGCGTGCGCGTGCTGCGCCTGCCGGAAAACCTCGGCTTCGTGCGTGGCATGAACGCCGGCATCGCCGCGTCGCCCGCGGACAACGATGTCGTGCTGCTCAACAACGACCTGGTGTTTACGCAGGACGACTGGCTTGGCCGCCTGCGCGACGCCGCCTACGCCGATCCGGCGCACGGCATCGTCGGCTGCCGCCTGCTCGGGCCGGAGGCGGAAGGGCGCGTCTACCACGTCGGCGGCTACATCGAGCCGGACGACCTGCACGGCCAGCAGACCGAATCGGGCCATGTCGAGCGCGAAGTCGGCCAATTCCCGCGCACGCGCCGCGTGCAGGCGGTCGCATTCGCGCTGGCCTATTTGCGGCGCGATGCGCTGGCCCGCATCGGCGGCCTCGACGAGGCCTTCCACAGCTATTTCGAGGACACCGACTGCTGCCTGCGCGCGGCCGACCTCGGCATCGCCAGCGTGATTGCCGGCGCCGTCACCCTGCGCCACGACCAGCACGGTTCGACCCAGGACGATGGCGGTTTCCGCCAGCGCCTGTTCGCGCAGAGCCGCGACACCTTCGCTGCGCGTTGGCGCGATCGCCTGCGCGCCGACTATCGCGGCGACGTGGTCTGGCACGGCGCCACGCGCGTGCCGGCCACGCATGGCGAGCTCGCGCGCCTGTTCGTGCGGCGCCTTGATGCCCTCGGCCTGCGCATGGGCTACGCCACCGTGAACGACGAAGTCGGCGACCTGCAGGACAGCCGGCTCGACCTCGCCGCGCGCCGCCGCATGGCGCCGATGCCGGCGGCGGCGCTGGCCTGCGGCATCGATGCCTTCGCGCAGGCGCGCGGGCAATGGCGCGTGGGTCTGGCCTTCAGCGAGCACGACCGCGCGCCGGCCGGCACGGCCGAGGCGGCGCAGCGGCTCGATCTGCTGCTCGTCCCGGACGCCTTCCAATACCGCGCGTTCGAGCGCGCCGGCGTGCGGACGCCGATCGAGATCCTGTCGCTGGGCGTCGACCGCGACTACTGCCACATGGCGGTGCCGGCGCCACGCAGCGATGGCCGCTTCGTGTTCCTTGCCATCGTCGGCGAGCTGGAGCGCGATGCGCCGCTGCTGCTGGTCGAGACCTTCCGCCGCGCCTTCCGTGCCGACGAGCCGGTCGAGCTGCTGCTGCAGATCCGGCCGGGGCGCGACGCCACGGCGATCCGCGCCGGCATCGACGCGCTGCCACTGCGCGCGAACGAAGGCCGCGTGCGCCTGATCGACGGCTGGGGTTTCCCGTGGCACCAGCGCGCGCAATTGCTGCGTGCGGCCGATGCCTTCGTCGCGGCCGGTCGCGGCGGCGGCTGGAATCCGCGCGTGGCCGAAGCGATCGCTTGCGCCCGCCTCGTCGTCGCGACCGATTTCGGCAGCCCTGCGGCACTCGCACGCGAGTACGGGCTGGCAGTCGAGGCGCGCCGGATTGACACCGGTGACGGTCGTGTCTGGGCCGATCCGAACCCTGATGCCCTTGCCGCGCGCCTGCGCGAAGCCTTCGAGCAGCGCGACGAGCGGTTGGCCAGGGCGGCCGCCGGAGCAGCGGCGTTTGCCGCCAGCCACGACATCGACGCCGGTGCCGAGCGTCTGGCCGGTGCGCTGGCGCGCGGCGGCAGCCTTGCACCGTCGCGGGTGGCGCCGTTGCCGCATCGGCCGGACGCGGTCGCGCGCCAGGCTGGCGGCCCGATCGTCGTGCTCGGCATGCATCGTTCCGGCACCTCCAGCATCGCCGGCCTGCTGGTGCGCCTTGGCGTGCATGCCGGCCACGACGAGGAACTGCTGATCGGCCCGGACAATCCGAAGGGCCACTACGAACTGGCCGCGCTGCACGGCGCCTGCCTGCGCCGGCTCGAAGCCGCCGGTGGCGACTGGAAGAATCCGCCGGCCGCCGCATCCGGCGCGGTGGTGGATGCCTTCCGCCGCGACGTGGCCGCCGCGCTCGGTTCTCTGACGGCGGCGTCGCCGTGGCTGATCAAGGAGCCGCGTCTGTGCCTGGTCGCGCGCGAGCTGTTGCCGCTGCTGACGCGGCCGGTTTTCGTGCTGGTGCTGCGCGATCCGCACGCGGTTGCGCAGTCGCTGGCGCGCCGCGACGGCTTGAGCCCGGCGCATAGCCTTGCATTGTGGCGCCGCTACACGCTGGATGCCTTCGAGGCGAGCCGCGGCTGGCCGCGCATCGTGGTCGACTACGCCGAGGCGCTGGCCGATCCGGTGGCGCTTTCGCATCGGCTGCACGACGAACTGGTCGCGCTCGGCGTCGAGGGCCTGCGCACGCCGGACGAGGCTGCCTTGCGCGAATGGTTCGATCCCTCGCTTGCCCATGCGCGGCCCTCGGCCGATGCGCTGGACGCGCGCACGCAGGCCGTGTGGGACGCGGCGCGCGACGGCCGCCTGCTCGACGGCGAGACGCTGGCCGCCTTCCTCGCGCAGGAGGGCGGCGCGGCATGAGCCTGTTCGATCGCCTGCGCCGCCGGCGCATTCCCGCGCCACTCCTGCACGCGCCGCTGCGCGCGGCGGAGTGGAACGGCCAGTGCCTGCTGCTGCAGTTCGATGCCGGCCATGCCGGCACGCCGGTGCTCGACCTCGACGGCGCCTTCTTCGCGCCGCTGGATATCGACGCCGACGGCGTGGCGCGTGTGCGCTTTCCGTTTTCCCCGTCGGGTGCCGAAACCGTCGAGGCGCTGCCGCGCCGCGCGCGGGATGGCGAAGCGCTCGCCGCCGCGCCCTTGCCGCTGCGTTTCGGAACGCCCGGTTTCGCGGCGACGCCGTTGCCGGCGCTGCTGCCAATCGCGGACGCGGCCGGCGTGCTGCCCTTCGGTTTCGACGTGGCCGCGATCGAGGTCGCCATCGTCGTGCCGGTGTACGGCGCGACGGAGCTGGTCGCGCGCTGCCTCGATTCGGTGCTGGCGCACACCAGCGGCAAGGCGCGCCTGATCGTCATCGACGACGCCAGCCCGCAGCCGGAAATCGCGCCGCTGCTGGCGCGCTACGCCGACTTGCCGTGGGTCGAGGTGCTGCACAACGAGCGCAACCTCGGCTTCACCGCCACCGCCAACCGCGGCATCGCCGCCGCCGGCCGCGCCGATGTCGTGCTGCTCAATGCCGATGCCGAAGTCGGCCCGAACTGGCTGACCGGCCTGCGCCGCGCGGCGCACGCGGACAACCAGGTCGCGACCGCGACCGCGGTGTCCGACAACGCCGGCGCGTTCTCCGTGCCCGAACTCGAACAGGTCAACGACTGGCCGGCTGGCTGGTCCTTCGAGGACGCCGCCCGCGCGCTGTGGCAGGACGCCGGACTCGCGCCGCCGGAACTGCCGACCGGCAACGGCTTCTGCCTGTACATCCGCCGCGCCGTGCTCGATCAGGTCGGCCTGCTCGACGAGGCCGCGTTTGCGCAGGGCTACGGCGAGGAAAACGATTTCTGCCAGCGCGCCAGCGCGTCCGGCTGGCGCCATCGCATCGCCGGCAACGTGTTCGTGCACCACGCGCGCAGCGCGAGTTTCGGCGAGGAACGCCGGCGCCAGCTCGGCGCGGCCGGCATGGCGGTATTGCGCCAGCGCTGGCCGCACTACGAGGCCGAGGTCGGCCGCACGCTGTTCTCGTTCGAGCGGCGCGTGCTCGACTGGCGCGTGCGCCGTCGCTACGTGCTGCCCGCGCCGTCGCCGCGCCTGCTGTGGGTCGGCAACACGTCGCCGCCGGCGCTGCCGGATGCAAAGGTGTGGAACCTGCGCGCCAGTGGCGAGCGCAACGAACTGGTCGACGAGCGCGGTCGCGTCGTCGCCACGAACACCTGGGTCGCGCACGATCCGGAGCCGTCCTACCACGCGATGTGGCAGTGGCTGCAGTCGTATGCGTTCGACGGCCTGCTGGTCGCGGCGAGCAAGGGCAACGACTCGGCCGCGGAAATCCTCTGCCGCCTGCTCGACCTGCCGATCCTGCCGCTGGAAAGCGGCCGCACGGCGCGCGCCGCCGACCTGCTCGCAGCTGCTCGGCGCTTCGAGCCGGCGCCGCGATGAAGCTGATCTTCAACGTCGATGCGATCGCCGCACCGCTGACCGGCATTGGCCGCTATGCGCTGGAACTGGCGCGCGGGCTGCAGCGCCACCGGCAGATCGAGGCCTTGAAGCTGTACTCGGCCTATCGCTGGGTCGACGATCCGGCGCATGCGCTGCGCGCGAATGCGACGATCGCGGCGGTACGCCGCAACGTGCCGTTCAAGACCGCCGCGCTGGAAGCCTATACGCAGCTGCGCTCGGCGCTGTTCCGCTGGCATGCGCGCGGCCACGGCGACTGGCTGCTGCACACGCCCAACTACGTGCTGATGCCGTTCGACGGCGCCTCGGCCACCACCCTGCACGACCTCTCGTGGCTGCATCACCCGCAAACGCATCCGGTCGAGCGCGTGCGCTTTCTGGAACGGCATCTGCCACGCACGCTGGAACAGGCCGGCGTGGTGCTGACCGTGTCGCATTTCATTGCCGGTGAGATCGAAACCCTGCTCGGCGTGCCGCGCGAGAAGATCCGCGTGACGCCGCTTGGCGTCGATGCGGCCTACCGGCCACGCGCCGCGGAAGAACAGCGCCCGGTGCTGCAACGGCATGGCCTGGACGGCAGCCAGTACCTGCTGGTGGTCGCCACGCAGGAGCCGCGCAAGAACCTCGTGCGCCTGGCCCAGGCCTATGCGGCGCTGCCGGCGCCGCTGCGCGCACGGCATCCGCTGGTGATCGTCGGCGCGCGCGGCTGGCTGCGCGAGGAGATCGAGCGTGCGCTCGGCCCGCTCGAAGCGCGTGGCGAAGCTCGTCGCCTCGGCTACGTGGACGAGGCCGACCTGCCGCTGCTGTATGCCGGCGCGCATTCGTTCGCGTTCCCGTCGCTGTACGAAGGCTTCGGCCTGCCCTTGCTGGAAGCGATGGCCTGCGGCGTGCCGGCCTTGACCGCGAATGCCGCCTCGATGCCGGAGGTGGCCCGCGACGACGCCGGCTCGATCGCGCTGACGGTCGATCCGCTCGATGTCGACGCGCTGCGCGACGGGCTGCTGCGTCTGCTTCAGGACGACGGCTGGCGCGCCGATGCGCGCGAGCGCGGCGTTGCGCGTGCGCGCCAGCACACCTGGGCGCGCTGCGTCGACGAAACCGTCGACGCCTACCGACTGGCCTTTGCCGCGCGGCGTTGAACATCGCCTTGCGCAGACGATAGTCTCGCGGCTTGCTGTCGGAGATTTCGATGAAGGAACGCACGCGTGCCGCGGTGCTGCTGGCCGGACTGGCGCTGGCAGCGATGGTCGACGCGCAACAGCCCGTGCCCGCGCCCGTCTCGGCGGCGGCCGAAGGCATCTACGCGGCCGCGCGGCCCAGCCTGCTGCAGGTGCGCACGGTGGTCGAGGCAGCCGGACGGCAGTCGTCGATCGGCTCGGGCTTTCTGGTTACCGCCGACGGTCTCGCGATCACGAACTACCACGTCGTGTCGCAATACGCGCTGGAGCCGGCCACCTACCGGCTCGAATTCCAGCGCCCCGACGGCACGCGCGGCGCGCTGGCGCTGCTGGCGATCGACGTTGCCAACGACCTCGCGGTCGTGCGGCTGGACGGCAGCGAGCTGCCGCACCTGGAATTCGACGCGCATGCGCTGGCCGGCGAAATGCCGCGTGGCGAGCGAGCATTCGCGATGGGCAATCCGCTCGACATCGGCTTCACCATCGTCGAAGGCACCTGGAACGGCCTGGCCGAACGCAGTTACAACGAGCGCGTGCATTTCACCGCCGCGATCAATCCGGGCATGAGCGGCGGCCCGGCGGTGACGGCTGCCGGCAGGGTCGCCGGCATCAATGTGGCCAAGCGCCTCGACGGCGATCTGGTCAGCTTCCTCGTGCCGGCCGACAAGGCAGCCGCCCTGCTTGAGCGCGCGCGCAGCCAGGCGCCGCTGGACGTGGCGCGCACGCGCGAGGAAATCGGGCGCCAGCTGATCACCTGGCAGGACGGTTTCCATCGCGGCATTGTCGAGCAAGGCTTCCGCGAAACCGCGTTCGGCCCTTACGAGGCGCCGGAAAGCCGCGCCGACTGGTTCGATTGCTGGGCGCAGACCAATGCGCGCGAGCAACCTC
This sequence comes from Dokdonella sp., assembly GCA_030150315.1. Taxonomy (GTDB): domain Bacteria; phylum Pseudomonadota; class Gammaproteobacteria; order Xanthomonadales; family Rhodanobacteraceae; genus Dokdonella_A. Next base: position 12,261 of record JASLGB010000172.1, read on the forward strand.
GGCCGCGCGCGCAGATGGATCGCTCCAGTTGCAGCTCGAACGGCAACCTGTACCTGATGCAGGACCTGCAGAGCGGCCAGGTCGACATCAGCCACACCTGGATGCGCAGCAGCGAATTGAATGCCTTCCAGTTTGCCGCGGTGGTGTCGCAGCATCTGGTGACGACCGGTCGCTCGTGGTCGTCCAAGCGGCTGACCGCGCCGGAATGCCGCGAGCAGTTCGTCGCCGCGGCCGATCCGGCGCGCGCGCCGACGCTGCGCGCGACCTGGTGCGCGCGTGCGTACCGCGATTTCGAAGGTGTCTACGACGTGGTGCTGACCACGGTCACGCAGGACCGCGAGCGCGAAGCCTTGGTCTCGCGCCTGACCATGCAGGGCTTCAGCTACGACAATGCGCTCGACCTCGGGCGCCGCTTCCTCGGAGCGATCGCATGGAAACAGTGATCCGCGCGCCGGCTTGCTGGCTGGAAATCGTGCCGCGCCAGGGCGGCAGCGCGCTGCGCCAGCGCATCGACGCCGACCGCGTCGCGATCGGCCGCGCCTGGGACAACGACATCGTGCTCGATGACCCGCACGTCGCGGCGCACCACCTGCGCCTGCAGCGCGACCTCGACGGACGCTGGAGCGCCGAGGATCTCGGCAGTCGCAACGGCCTGCACGTCGAAGGCCAGCGGCCGCGCCACGCGCGCGTCGAGCTGGACGGCGAAACGACGCTGCGCATCGGCCAGACCCTGCTGCGGCTGCATCGCGCCGGCGATCCGGTCGCGCCGGAATTGCCGCTCGAGAAAAACGGTTCGCCGTGGCCGCTGGCACTCGGCGCCTGCCTGCTCGTGCTGCTGCTGGAAGTGCTTGGCGTCTGGCTGGCCGACTTCGCCGAGCCGAAGCCGGTCCGCTATCTGGCACCGC
>JASLGB010000192.1 GCA_030150315.1 Dokdonella sp.
CGACGATGGTGCATTCCGCCTCGGGGTCGGCGCCGGTCAGGAACTTCGCCACTTCCCCGATCGGCTTCTGTGTCGCCGACAGGCCGATGCGCACGAGGCGGCGTTCGCACAAGGCATCGAGGCGCTCCAGCGACAAGGCCAGGTGCGCGCCACGCTTGTTCGGCGCCAGCGCGTGGATTTCATCGACGATGACCGTGCGCGTGGTCGACAGCATGTGCCGCCCGGACTCCGAGCCGAGCAGGATGTAGAGCGATTCCGGCGTGGTCACAACGATGTGCGGCGGGCGCTTCTTCATGCGCTCGCGCTCGGCCTGCGGTGTGTCGCCGGTACGCACCGCGGTGCGGATGTCCACGTCGGGCAACCACAGTTGCAGCAGCTCGTCGCGGATGCCGGCCAGCGGCGTTTCGAGGTTCACCTGCACGTCGTTGGACAGCGCCTTCAGCGGCGACACGTACACAACCGCCGTCTCGTCCGGCAGGTTGCCGTCGACGCCGCGTCGCACCAGGTCGTCGATCGCGGCGAGAAACGCCGCCAGCGTCTTGCCCGATCCGGTCGGCGCGGCGATCAGCGTATGGCGACCCGCGGCAATCGCCGGCCACGCCTCGACCTGCGCGGGCGTCGGCGCCGGAAAGGCGCGACGAAACCACTGGGCGACGGCGGGATGGAAGCAATCGAGCGGCATGGCGGCCATTGTGCGCCGGACGGTCGCACAGCGTGAGACAAGCCCTGAACATGCGGCGTTCAGGCTTGTTTTTCAATCGCTTGCAGGCGGCCGATCAGTGCATCGAGGGAATCGGCCGGCAGCTCGGCGCGCACCGGCACGCTCCACATCCGCGCGTCGGCGAAGGCCAGGCATTTGACCGCGTCCTTCTCGGTCATCAGCACCGGCAGGTCGTCGCCGAAGGCCAGATCGGCGGCACCGAAGGCGTGATGGTCGGCAAACGGGTGCGGCTGCACGTCGAGGCCGCGCACGCGCAGGCTGTCGAAGAAACGTTCGGGATTGCCAATCGCCGCCACCGCATGCACGCGCGTGCCGGCGAAAGAATCCAGCGGGCGCGAGGCTTCGCCGTCCAGCGCAACGGCAGCCTCGCCGACCAGCCGCATCGGGATCTCGCCGGCCTGCGCGGCGCCGCCGTTGCAGACGCGGAACGGGATCGCCTGCAGCCGCTGCAGAGGCTCGCGCAGCGGGCCGGCCGGCAGCAGCAGGCCGTTGCCGAACCGGCGATGGCCGTCGATGACGCACACTTCCAGGTCGCGCGCGAGGCGCGGGTTCTGCAGGCCGTCGTCGGCGAGGATCACGTCCACGCCGGAGGCGAGCAGCAGCTTCGCCGCCTGCGCGCGATCGCGACCGATCGCGACCGGCACGCCAGTGCGACGGCGGATCAGGCAGGGCTCGTCGCCGGCTTCCGATGGCCGCGCGTGGTCGTCGAGCAGCTGCGGCTCGCGCGCGCTGCCGCCGTAACCGCGGCTGACCACGCCCGGTCGTAATCCGCGCGCACGCAAGGCGTCGACCAGGGCGATCACCAGCGGCGTCTTGCCGCTGCCGCCGACGGTGAGGTTGCCGACGACGACGACGGGCACCGGCAGGCGCTGCGCGCGCTTCCAGCCCAGTCGATACGGCGCCAGATGCAGCGCGCGCAGGCAGCGGTAGACCGGCACCAGAGCGCGCAGCCACCAGGGTGGCGTCGCGGCAGGGTCGTACCAAAGTCGTTCGATGCGGGTCAAAGTCGCGGTCGGCGAAGGAAAATCCGCCGCAGCTTACACGAGCGCAGGGACGTTGCCGCCGCAGCGGCGATCAGCCCTGGAACTGCATGCGATGCAGGGCGGCGTAATGGCCGCCAGCCGCGATCAGGTCGGCGTGGCGGCCCTGCTCCACGATGCGCCCCTGGTCGAGCACCACGATGCGGTCGGCGTGCTCGATCGTCGAAAGGCGATGCGCGATGACGATGACGGTGCGGTTGTGGATCAGCCGCCCGAGTGCGTCCTGGATCAGGCGCTCGGATTCGCTGTCGAGCGCGCTGGTGGCTTCATCAAGGATCAGGATCGGCGCGTTCTTCAGCAGCGCGCGCGCGATGGCAATGCGCTGGCGCTGGCCGCCGGACAGCAGCGATCCGCGTTCACCGACGCGGCTGTGGATGCCGTCCGGCATCTGGCGGATGAATTCCATCGCGTTGGCCGCCTCGGCCGCGGCAACGATGGCGGCTTCGTCGGCTCCGGCCATCTCGCCGTAGGCGATGTTGCGCGCAATGGTGTCGTCGAACAGGATGACGTTCTGGCCGACCCAGGCGATCTGCCGGCGCAGGCTGGCCAGCGAGTAGTCGCCGAGCGCACGGCCGTCGATCAGCACGCTGCCGGCGTCCGGCTCGTGGAAACGCGGGATCAGGCTGGCCAGCGTCGACTTGCCGCTGCCTGAGCGGCCGACCAGGGCAGTCACGCTGCCGCGCGGGCAGTCGAGGTCGATGCCGTGCAGCGCCGGCCGCGCCGTGCCGGCGTAGGTCAGGTGCACGTCGCGGAAGGCCAGCGCGCGCTCGAACGATTCCAGCGGCAGCCGCCCGTCGTCGCGCTCGGGCGGGCTGTCGATCAGGGTGAAGATTTCGTCCGCCGCGGCGATGCCGCGCTGCAGGCTGGCCTGCACCGTGGTCAGGCGCTTGAGCGCCGGCAGGATGCCGCCCATCGCCAGGATGACGGCGGTGAACGCGGATCGCTGCTGTCCGGCGGCCAGCGCCAGCGCATTGCCATCGCGCGCGCG